>DAWK01000049.1 GCA_002509745.1 Methanobacteriaceae archaeon UBA349
TTTAGTGTTCCTTAATTTTTGATTTTCAAGTGATAAGATGAAAACCCCAAATATAACTAACCTCAAAAACATCCTGAAATACAAAAATTACTTTGAAAATCAGGAAAATGAATTTTATAGTGTTAAGACTGAAATGTCTCTGATAGATCCCTATATTTACTCCAAAGAAACTTCTAACTTCATAAACGACCTATACCATGAAAATTTCATCCAACCATTTGATTGGGCAGAATTTCAAAAAAACAATAGAAAATTCTTTGAAAATCCCGATATGGTCAAAGAGGCCGATATCGTAACCTTACAAAAGATTTTAACAACTATTATCCGGGCAGATAGGTTCAATAGCGGCTTTTTAGCACATTATATTGATAATAATTACTTATTGAATATTATAATTCGTCTCAATGAAATTTATGAGGAAATACTTGATAGAGCGTATGGTTGCCTTTTGGGTCTGGCCATTGGCGATGCCATGGGTGCTCCAGTGGAATTCAAAGAACCTGGAACCTTTAAACCAGTTGTAGATTTTCGCAAATCATTAGTACACGGCCTTAATCCTGGCGAGTGGACTGATGATACGTCTATGGCCCTTTGTCTGGCCGAGAGCCTTATTGAATGTGGAAAATTTGATCCCTCTGATCAGATGAAACGTTATCTTAGATGGTACCACAACGGACATCTTAGTATAACTGGAAACTGTTTTGATATTGGAAATACAACCATAAAAGCCTTGGAATGTTTTGAAAAAACTCAAAACCCTTACTGCGGCCCAGAAAATGAATATTCCGCAGGTAATGGTTCTCTAATGCGTTTGGCCCCTATACCGTTATTCTTCTTTTCTGATATTGATGATACTTTGAATTATGCTGCCTTAAGTTCTAGAACCACACACCAGCACCCATTAGCTGTTCAATGTTGCCAATACCTTGCAGGACTGATTCATGGGGCCTTAAATGGAGAATGTAAAGAAAACTTATTATCACCAGATTATCTTGAGATTGAAGACTGTCATAACGAATTAAAGGAAGTAATTTCTGGTTCCTACAAAATAAAGAACCCTCCTGAAATTCGAGGCAGAGGATACGTGGTTAAGTCACTGGAAGCGGCATTATGGGCATTATATAATTCTGATAACTTTAAAGACGGGTGTCTTTTGGCTGTTAATCTGGGAGAAGATTCAGATACAACAGGGGCTATCTACGGCCAACTGGCCGGTGCATATTATGGAAAAAGTAATATTTCTTCCCATTGGATAAATAATCTGGCCTGGAAGGATCTTATTATAAATATGGTGCACGAACTGGTTTATTCTAATAAAAATAAAATTGATTAGATTTTTTTTCTAAATTAAAACTAAAAATTACAATATGTTTTATCAAATTATACTTTAGTCAATAAATAAACCTTTTTCATCAACTTAATTTAAATTAAAAAAATGTATTTTTTTCTATTTAATAATCATTTAAAGTTTTAACTGACAATATTGACCCTATAATGATATCAAATATTAAAAAAAATAATTTTAATAGTTTTTAATTGATTTATCCAACTTATATGTATCTAAATAAAAACTATCATCAACTGTTTTTCGATTTTTCATCAACCTTTTCCGCAATCTTTCATCAATTCTACTTAATACATAATAAGTACATCGGCCTGACCCTTTGCGAGTTATAATGCCATTTTTTTCTAGTTTTTTAAGTTTATTGTGTGATGCTTGAGAAGATATTCCAAATAGTTCCCTGGTTTCTCTATTAGTGATTTTACCTTCATTTTGAAGGAAATTAATAATTCTCATTTCACTTTCTTTTAAATTTACATCATCATTTGAATGACCTAATTTATTTGAAAGTCGTTTAATTTCATCTTCAACTTTTAATATGGAAACTAAAAATCCTTCCAGGAAGTATTCTAACCATTTTGTTAAATCACCACTGTCATCGGCGGATTTTAAAGCATCCACATATCCTTTTCTATTATAATCATAGTATTCATCTAAAGTAAAGTATTTTTTAGTATCATATCCTCTGATATGGAGAATTAAACTAGTTAAAGCTCTGGCCGTCCGGCCATTACCATCTATAAATGGGTGTATTCTAACAAATTCATAATGAGCTACACCAGCAACAATTATGTTAGGAACATTATTAGAATTATTAATCCAATTTATCAAATCTTTCATTAATTCTGCAACACTTAGAGAAGATGGGGGTCTGTATCGAACTTCTCCAGTTTGTAAATTCTCTACCCTAACCTCAACATCCCTATAATAACCCTCATAAAATTTATCTCGTAATACATTAGTAGATATTTCCTTATGAATATTTAAAACCGTTTTTTCCTTTAATTTACTTTTTAGAGGAATTTTATCAATTTCTTTTAAAACTTCAATATAATTCAGGACTTCTTGCTTTTCATTCTTTCGGGCAATGACTTTTTGCCCATTATAAAGTTTTCCAACATCTTCAAAGGTTAAAGTATTACCTTCAATAGCAGTTGATGCATGAACAGATTTCATGAAGGCCCTATTTTTTAAAGTAGCATCTAATTCGGGAATAATACTAGATTGAGTTAGTATACCCCTTGCAAATTCTATCCTGTTTAAGTAATTTATGATTTTATTATTATATGTGAATCTTGGAGAATACATCTTAACCTTGATAATTTATGGATTTTATCATATATATTACTATCTTTTTCATCAAGTTATAGATAAAAATATAAAATTTTTAAAATGCTTATTTTTAGATTTAAGGAATAAAATTAATATTTATATTAAATAATAATTAATTTAATAAATTTTTTATATAATTTAAACATTTTAAAAAGTCTAAATTCCATATTTAGAATTTTTTAATTTTTTTCATCAACTATTTTCTTCAAATATCAAAAACATAATAAGTTCCATATCCTTTACCTTCTGATTTTAATATTTCCATATCCTTTAGTTCTTTAAGAATTTTAGTAGACTTATAATCTGATAAATTAAGTAACTCCCCAGTTTCTTTACGAGTAATTCTTTCATTTTGATGAACATAATTAACTACTTTAATTTGGTCTTCAGTAAGCTCAACTGGATTATTAACCATAGTTGGTAACTCAGAAATCATTTTAAAAACTTTGTGAACAGATATTAAAACTCCTTCAGTGAAATATTCCAACCATCTTGTTAAATCACCACTCTCATCAGCCGATTTTAAAGCATCCACATAAACCTTCTTATCTAAATTATAATGTTCGTCCAATGCAAAGTATTTTTTAATATCAAAACTTCTCAAACAGAGAATTAAACTAGCTAAAGCTCTGGCAGTTCTACCATTACCATTTACAAAGGGGTGAATCCGAACAAGTTCATAGTGTACCATACCTGCAGCCACAACAGAATGCAATGAATTAGAATCAGTGTTAATCCATTCAATAAGATCTTTCATTAGTTTAGGGACATTTTCGTGTTTAGGAGGAGTATATCTAACTTTTCCAGTCCTTCGATTTTGAATGCTATTATTCGTATTACGATAAGATCCTTCAAAAAAAGTTTCTTCCAATAAACCGTTTGTTATGTCTTTATGAATCTTTAAAATCAATTCTTCAGTATAATTCCATTATTATGATATTCATCAATATTTTTCAATACATTGTAATAATTAATAGCTTTCTTTTCTCTTTTTTCTCGAATTAAACGTTTTTCAGCCCTTATAAGTATTCTTACATCATCATAAGATAATGGTTCATCATCTTCATCATCCACAGTCGATGCATAAACAGACTGTATTATAGCTTCCATTTTAAGAGATATATCAATTTTAGGTTGAATAAGAGATCCTAAGATGTTTTCTCTATCTGAATCAATATCAGATAGGTTATCTATCACCTCTGGTGTAAGACTATACTTTGGAGCATACATATAACTAAATTAGTATGCATTATATTAATAATATTTTGTAAATTAATCTTAAAATTACTTGAAAAATTATTTAGTATATTAACCAGGCCAATACTATCAATTTATAAATTTAAATTAACCAGTACTAGTTAAGGATGAAAATTAAAGATTTAATGGTGTTTTATAAAGAATCATACATATTTCACCTGATTGTTCATCACTAAATAGCTGAAGAGAATTATATTTTTTGAAAAAAGTATTTGAAAATCATTAAATATTCATGATTTTTAAGAAAATAAATGCCACATAAGTACAATTAATAACAACAAATAATGCTTCCAAAAGCTGGAAATAAATTAATTTTAATTATTCTTAAATATCAAGAACTTTACTTTCCATAAGCTCTTCCTCAATACTATAATATTACAAAGTGACATATTATTATAAAATTAATAGAGATGACATTATGAGTTCTGATGGGCAAAATATGCAAACAAATATTATAGTTCTTTATAAAGGAAATAAAGGTGCAGCTACTGTCGAAGTACTTTTAAAAGATGAAACTATGTGGTTAACCCAAAAAACCATGGCGGAATTATTTGGTGTAAATGTTAGAA
>DAWK01000187.1 GCA_002509745.1 Methanobacteriaceae archaeon UBA349
CCAACGAGGAACTCTTCCTGGAAGTGTCCAGGGAGGTCAGCAACGAAATCATCCTCAGCGTCGACCCCCTTGTGCTGCAGCAGAAGGACGCGGTTTGGCCTTTTAAGGCATTAATTTTAATTAATTTTTTAATTATAATATGATTCAATAATTTATTATCCAATACAATAAATCTTGATGAATTCACTTAAAATTAATTTTTAACTTTTTAAAGCTAATTTTTTAATAAAAAGCATATTCCTAAAGGTTTTTGTATAGACAAATATAGTAAAGTGATTTTTTATCAATGCATTACTATATTTAAAATTTTTGATAAAAATTTTTAAGTAAATATAAAATAGAGTATTCAATGGTGTTTAATATTATTTTACTCGGTGTCTTACACGTACGGCCACCCCATTGGATGCTTTAACCATTTCTTCACCATTTAAAACAGCTTTACCTACTCCCACTACATTTCCTTTGTTAAGAATGATTACTTCATCTTTGGGGACTATGTTAGGGTCTGCATCAAGGACTCCTGGAGCAAATAATGTATTTGTTTTCAGATCAAATTCAATATTAACCCATTTAGCACCTATTTCAGACAAAATGCGCCCACCTGCAAGACTCAAAGAATATACTCCATTATCCATTAATAGGGCAGCAATTTGTTCGCTGTCATGGAATATTCTTTTGTGATAACGTCCTTTCACATGACAATCCTCAGGTATAAGTGCTTCACCGCCTGGACCAAATTGATATGTGGCTAGTGATCTTAATCCATGTAGAAGTTTTTCACGTGCCGGAATTTTCCGGTATTTTTTAATATGGTCTTTAAGATTTTGCATTGATTCATGTGATAGGGGACGCCCATCTTCACAGGTGAACACGCAATCATCCAGGTATTCTTCGCACACCTCTCGGTATCCTCCGGCAACATGAGCTAAAACTTCTTTATCCTCTACATAATCTCTTAAAACTTCTCCAACAACTTTTATTTCTTCATGAGACCAATCACCTGTGGTGGAAACATCGTAAGATTGTATGGGAAAAGTTTTTTCCATCTCTCGAGGACAAATACCAAAGGGGGATGTTAATATAACTTCCTGAATACGTTTACTAACTCTCATAAAAATTTGATGGGATTTGGAGTTGGAATAAGGTTTTCTCATACTACAAGGGAGAATAACTACCGCTTCTCCCAGAGGTTTTAATAAGCCCATCCTATTTCTCCATCTAACGGCCTCAGGCCTGTAAAGTGACTCTTCACTGGAACATAGAACTTTCATTTTAAATCATCTTCTAATAAGAACTTATAATTTAGTTATTTCAATTATTTTTAATTAATTCTTATTTATTTTTCATTATGCTTAATTATTATTCTACTTTTATTTATGTATTTGAAATATTAATTTCAAAATTATTAAATTAACCATTTAACATGAGCCATTTTTGAAAGTTCATTGTTTAAAGATATTAAGTCATCTTTATTGAGGTCATGAATATCATTTTTGCCAATTATACGAATAAATTCTGCAATTTCTTCATTTGATACTTTTATGAAGTTTTCAAGCTTTTGAACACTTTTTGGAACGCTTAATTCTTGCAAAAGTTTGGATTTATGGGTAGTTATGCCAGTGGGACAATTCCCGGTATGGCATATCTTGTGTTGCTGGCAGTTTATGGCAATTAAAGTAGCAGTTCCCAAGTATACTGCATCAGCCCCTAATGCTAAGCATTTGGTCATGTCTGCTGAGGTTCTTAAGCCTCCTCCGGCAATTAAAGTAACTTTATTTTTGGCTATGATTTCTTTTTTGGAATTTTCTCCTTGATTTTCCAGCGTATTTAAAATCCTTGCAGCTCTGGGCAATGCAGCAATAAGTGGTAAACCCACATTTTCCCTTACAAAAGCATCAGTACCTCCGGTACCTCCCCCAAAACCATCAATAGATATAAAATCGACTCCCGCTTCAAATAAAATTTTTATATCCTCTTCGATATTCCCACAACCAATTTTGGCCCCGACGGGAACTCCATGAGTTGTTTTTTTAATCCATTCAATCTTATCCTTAATTTCATCGGGAGTTTTCATGTCTGGATGATGTGCTGGTGAATAAGCTCCTTCACCTTTTTTAAGGTTTCTTACTTGGGCCACTTCAGGATTAATTTTGTCTGATGGTAAGTAACTACCTTTCCCAGGATATGCTCCCTGCCCAAATCTTATTTCAACTGCTGAAGCTTTTTTTAATATTTTTTCAGTCAAACCAAAACGTCCAGTTGAATATTGGACTATTAATTGTGAAGGTGCCACTTCCATTTCTTCGTTGGTGACACCTCCTTCTCCAGAATTAAATCCAATATTAAGATTTTTAGCAGCAAGTGAAATCACGGTCCTGGTTTTTCCAGAAACAGCACCATAACTCATACCTGAAATTAATATGGGAGAACTGAGATGAAGGGGTTTTTTGGCTTTTGGACCAATTGAAATATTTATTTTAATATTCTGTTCTTTATTAAGTGGCATTTTGCTAATCTGAGCTGGGATAAAATGGAAATCATCAAAAGAAAATGGCATCTTTTTAGGAGATCCCATGGAACGTAACACACTTTTTCCAGTTTCGGCCATAGTTTTTATGTCTACCATTTTTTGATAAGAAATAAGATCTTCATCTTTCTTCTTTTTCCGCATTAAAACAAAGGCGTCTCCTAAAAATTCCTTATCACAGAAATAATGTCCTTTTAAATTGCATTCAAAATACACGGAACAAGATTTGCATAGACATCCTCCTTCATGGACTTCCAGAAGACTGCTGCCCTTTGAACAATATAAAATTTCTCTGGAGCATTTATGCGGATAACTGGGGCATTTTTTACATAAACACTTAATTCTATTTTCTTCAGTGTTAGGTACCTGAATCATTTTAGATCTCCTGGAATTTTTTATTACATGAAAACATTATAATCCTTCTAAATAACATTAAAAAATTATTATTGAGACAATAATTTGTTTAAATTTCTTAATAATGGCTAAAATAATTAAATGATACTTTAAAATACATTTACTGACTAATAGGATTATATAAATCTTCGGGGGTCGGTCTGAATATCTACAATGACTGGCACATCTAATCCAAGGGCTTCTTCAACTTTTTGTGGAAGTTCATCAGGATTGGTGACTTTTATTCCGACTCCACCACAAATTTCAGCAAATGATGCAAAATTGCAGTTTAGCAGTTCTGTCTGCCAGTTAGGATAACCTTCAACTTTTTGTTCCTGTTGAATCATTCCTAATTGGCTATTATTTAATAGAAACACCTTAATGGGTAGATTATATTTAACGGCTGTTAAAAAATCAGCCATTACCATTGAAAATCCACCATCTCCAGTTATACAAACTACTTCCTTTTCAGGATATGCAATTTGGGCCGCAAGAGCTGCAGGAAGTCCAAAACCCATGGTAGCTAAGGAGCCAGACATTGCCATTTTCTGACTTTTTTTCATCTGGAAGTTACGGCCAAACCACCATGCATTTTCTCCAACATCCAGTGTAATTACTCCACTGGAGCTTAATTTATCATTTAAAACTTTCATGATATATTGTGGCCGAATAGGGCTTTTTGAAGGGTCAATTTCATCTTTAATGAGTTTAGACCATTCTGCTTTTAATAATTTAATTTCTTCTTTATATTCTAAACGATTCTGAAAAACCAATTTATCAAGCAGCGCGGGTAAAATAACAGAACTATCTCCTAAAAGGCCTACTTCTACCGAATGTTTTCTCCCAATCATCATGGGGTCTTTATCTATTTGTATGGTTCTTTTAGGGGGGATTTGTGTCATGTCAGAATATGAAGAACCAATTACAATTAATAGATCGGAGTTTTTCACTAATTGGGATGCAGAAGTGGATCCAATAGTCCCATGACTACCCACACAAAGTTCTTCATCTTCATCAGCCACTCCTTTTCCTCGGAAAGTGGTAACTATGGGTGCGGCTATTTTTTTAGCCATTTCTAATAAAATATCACCCTGGCCCATTGCTCCAAAACCAGCAATAAGCACTGGCCTTTGAGCGGAATTTATTGTTTCAGCAGCCGCTTCCACTAATTCATTTGCTGGGGAAAGATTTGTTTGGGGGATTTTACCATTTAAAGGAATTAGTTTAGTCTCATATTTCTGTTTCTGCACATCATTGGGAATTGAAATATGGGAAACTCCTTTTTTTATTAAAGCCTCTTTAATAGCCAGAGTCGTTAACAATGTGGTTTGATCTTTGTGAATAATTGGCTTATTAAAAACAGAAACTGGCTCAAAAAATGAGTGTTGGTCAATTTCCTGAAAAGAACCAGGTCCCATAAGCTGTCTTTTCACCTGCCCGGTTATGGCCAGAACTGGAGAATGGTCAAGTTTTGCATCATAAAGTCCCGTGCTGAGATTAGTGGCCCCTGGACCGGCTACAGTAAGACAAACAGCTACTTTTCCAGTTAATTTTCCATAAGCTGATGCCATAAATGCTGCAGTTTGTTCGTGTCGAACCTGATAATATTTTAAAGAGTCAGAGTCTTTAATACCTTGAAGAACACCTAAAGATGAGGTTCCAGGAATTCCAAATACGTACTCTATCCCCCATTCTGTCATTTGATTTACCATTACGTGGGATACTGTGGAATGTCCTAAATCCATATCTTCTGAAATACTTTCTTTATTGCCATTTTCAGAATCTAGGGATAATAATTCAAATGATTTTTGAGAAGCATTACAAACAGGGCATTTCCAGTCTTCTGGAAGTTCTGAAAAAGGAATTTCTTCTATTTCATCATCATAAATGTAATTGCAAACTGTACAGCGATATTTAACCATTAAATCCCCTCTTGATAAAATGTATAAATATATTATGATTCTTTTAGAATTTATATTATTATAAATCGAATTATTATAATCAATTCCTAATTTTCCATAAAAAAAGATTTAAACAATTTTTCAAATTTTTAAATGAATTATATATATTAAATTATTAACTTGAGTAATATAAAACTATAAAATTACAAATATTTGCTTAAAGAGGCTTAAATAGATTAATAGAAAAACAAGAACAGATAAACTGAAATTAATTCAAAAAACTTATTCAAAAAATAATTTAATTGCTTGTTGGATACACAATTTCTTCATGTAATTTTATTAGTCTTTCAATGGAGGGATGTTCTTTTCCCATTCTGGATGACCACTTTTCAATTACGAAATCAATATCAACTTCTTGATCTCCATGTAGGAGATTATCGGCATGGGCCACAATTTTTTCTTCGATGGAGTGAGGCATAAAATCTTTAGGAGGTAAACCCATTTTAATGGCCTCTTCTTTAGGGATACCTGCCCCAATGTGTCTTTCTACAATTTTAATAACTTTTAAAGGATACCCTTCTGATTTTAAAATTTCCGCACCAAGAACCGCGTGATATATTCCGTCTGTCATACAACGGCCAATATCATGCAGCAATGCCCCTTTTTTCACAAGTTCCTTATCTATATCAAATTCTTTTGATAAATTTTCAGATAGTGAAATTGATTTTAAATTAACTGCTTGAGAATGCTGAATTACCCATTTCGGACAATTCATTTCTTTTAATAGATTTATACTCAAATATTCACCTTAAAAGCTTATTTTTTTTACTATTGACTTTAATCCAATTTATTAATTAATTTAATATAGCATATTTATTATTATATTCTTAATTTATTAAAAATACACATTTAATATAAAAATACACAATGTGAATAGGAAATATAAATCTTTTAAGTGTAAAAAAACAACTATTTGAATGAATGTAATAATAATAATAATAATAATAGTGGATAATGGTAATTAATTAAATATGCTAATTTAAAATAAGTTAATTAATGAATTCTAAAATTAGAATTAAAGATTATTAGGAATTTTCAGCCCCAAAATCTACTTCATGTCCATCATAAAGATGAAGTTCTTCTTTGATTTGTTCTATAATGGGAGCATTATCCACAAATTCCATCTCTCCATCACATTTTGGACAAATAAATCCATTTTCAGATGCTTCATCAAAAGTGCATCTGCAATCACTGGTTTTACATACAAAGAACATATTATTTTCTTCGTATTCCAGTATTGATTTTAGATTAGAAACTATCTCGTCATGCTTACGCTTTATCATTTCTTCAACGCGTTCTGTTTCAAATTTCCAGGTGTAAGTATACCATTGTGTTTCTGGGTCCTTACTTCTTTTGTAACTGGCTAAACCTGCATCGTAAAGTTTGTAAAGAACTCTCCGGACTATATTTAGTCTTAATTCAGTATATTCAGCAATTTCTTCATCAGTTACCTTGCCTTCAATTAAGCACTCGATAATATTTATACTACCTTCTTCTTCTTCGTTGATGACTTCATAAAGCAGCTCTTGAACTAGCGGATCTTTCATCATTTTACAAGTTCCTCCTAAGGACCAAACAGATATAATACGATGTTATATTGAATTTTTAATTCTGGTAATCGTTTATTAAATTAAAGTTTAATTAGTAAAAATTGAGATTCTAATGTCATGTAAGGGTCAATACGAGCACAATGAAAATTTATAGAAATAAAGCCCCTCACGTTTTTTTAACAATTAAGTTAGGAACAAAAATATTCTGCAATTAATATCAAAAGTGCGATGTAGTTGCCTAAACATAGGCATATATCTATTATTATAATTTATGGTATTTAAATATTTTTAAGAACAATATTGTCTCTTAGTAACAACATCTTTTTGTATTTTAGTTAAGCATTTTTACTTTTTTACACTAATTATCACACTTTTTTACAATTACTGCAGGGGTGTGTTTAATAGAATCTAACATATCTATAGTAATATGATTAATATCTTCTCCAAATTCATTTTTCATGCTATAAACTGTTTCCAAATGTCCTTCTAATGATTTTTGATAATTTTCAGCAATAGTGGCAATTTCCAGTGCTTTTTGAACTGATATTTTAGAAGAAGCTCCTAATGGTGTAGGCCCTGCAATTTTACCAAATCTACCCATTAAATATCCAAAAATCCCAGTATTTGACTTAATTCCATCTAGGGCAATAGGTAAACAAGTAAATTTTTTCCCAGCTAATTGATAAGTAACATCTGTATCAATAATCATCACTAAAACATCTTTTCTCCATTTTTTTTTTATTTGTACTGATAATTCTCGGGCTACTTGTTCTGGATGGGATGGTAAAAGTGAAACCATCGTCCCTGGAACATTACTTAAATCTATTCCAGCTTCAGATGCTGGTTTTAAAGCATGTTTAAGACCATAATATTTTAAAACGACTTCTTTGTGTGATCTTGATTCGGAGGGCAGTTTTCTAAGGTTTTTAATGGTTCTATTTTTGATTCTAAGGAGAGGACCCAAAAAATAACCCCATAGGTATTTGGACCACACATCTGCTAAAAATATGGCCTTCAAAGAAGGCTTGAAATTAGATTCATCAACTAAACGACCCTGTGAAATGGATACTGGTGTTTCAGATATGACTAAAAAATCATGATTCTCTAAAAAAGGCCCAGCTGTTTCAATAATAATGTCCAGGCTTTGATTAGGACGTATGTAATTCGTCTGCACTGGATTTGCAATATATTTTTTACCATTAACTGAATTGGAATTATTTTTACTCAACTGTTAATCAATCCTATTTAGCTTATTTAATTCATTTTTAAAATTTTCTAAAATGACTTGAAGTTAATATAGAATTTGGGATAATTTCATCATTCCAAATTTTTTTAACATTTTTAGAAGGCCAAGGCTTTCCCTTCTTTAGAAGTAATTTTCTCTTTTTTCCCTTCTTCTTCTTCTTCTTCTTCTAAAATTGATTCAAGTTCTTTAAGGTTTTCTTCAAAAATTTTATAGTAAATCACGCGACATTTCTCAAGATTAGTGTGGTTTTTCAGCAAGGCTCCTGCAAATTCATCGCATCGAGCATATCCACACATTCCACAGTTTTTACTTGGAAGAAGTTTTGATAAATCTTCTTTTTTAAAAGATTTCTTGGATTTATCATTATTTATCATTTGATATTGCCTCATTTAATGGATTATATAAATAAAATAGTATTATTGAATAATGGAAAATTTTGAAAAGTAGAAAATGATTTAAATTATTAATTAAATTCTTGATTAGATATTAATAGGCTATTTCATTCCCTATTTTTAGTTAGAGATTCACTTTTCCTAAAGTATCTCCCCTAAGGCCTCTACGCATGGTTTCTAGTGAGGTTATCTCTTCAGGAGGGATATTTCCTAAGTTAACCTCAGAACCAATTTTTAATATGAAATAAACCTGCTGACTCTTTTGAGGCGCTTCCCAAATTAGTTTTTCTGAAGGAAGATTATTCAATAAATAATCCACTTCATCTTCCTTTACATTTCCATTTTTATCAAATATACCAATATTTTGTCCGCTTTCTCGAGCTTCAATCAATACATTGGATGAACCTGATTCTAAATCCATTTTTATTAGATTAACTCTGTCTTCAAGTGTTAATTTTAGATCTTCATCGGGATCTTTCTTTCCCACTTCGGAAATTACTTTAAAACCTTTATCTTTAGCTTCAGAAATATATGATAATCTGTCTTCTAAAGGAAGATCAATGGACCCATCTGATATTTCTAATGCTTTGAAACCAAGACTATATGCTTCTTCAAAGTATTCTGGAATCTTTTTTTGGACATAGGCCAGTTCAAAAAGAGTTCCTCCAGGATAGGCATCTACTCCATAAGAATCATACATGTCGATTTTATTTTGGATAATCTTTTTATTATGGATGGATACAGTTCCCCATCCAAATTTCAGGAAATCAACATAATTTCCAGATATCTCCATTAAGTCTTCTGCTGTTTTTAGACCCAGTCCTTTATCTAATACCATGGTAATGCCGTCTTTACGAGGTTTTTCAAGTCTTAATGGTGCTAAAAATTTGAATGCATTCATTATATCACGTTTTATAATTTTAGAAATGTTAGATGAGTATTAATCATTAATAAAATGAAATTATAAGTTATTTGCATTGATTCAATTTTCATTTTACTATATCTTCAATTGATTCATCAATAATTCTTTTAATTGAAAAATCATCTTTAATTATATTAATATATATTTGTGGTTTAAAATATAATATTATTATGCAATATTCTTAATTAAATTGTAATCAAATAGTAATAAATTTACATTAATCTTAAATTATTCCTAAAGTTATAATTTCTAATATATATCCTTAATTATTATTTAAAATTCCACATAATCTCTTAAAGGTGAAAAAATGCAAAAAACCATTCATTATTTTGAAAATCCGGGGGAAAATAATACTGATGAATTAATAGAATTAGTTAAATCCAGAAAGGAAGGATTAGGTATTAAAACTATTCTTGTAGCATCAGTTTCTGGTAAAACGGCTCTTAAAATTGCAGAAAAAATAGATGATGTAACAATTGTGAGTGTTACTCATCATGCCGGTTTTAAAGAGAAAGGGCAGTTAGAGATAGATTCTGAAATTGAAAAAAAACTTAATGAAAAGGATATTCATACTTACACCAGTTCGCATGCTTTAAGTGGGGTTGGTAGGGGAATTTCCAACAAGTTTGGTGGTGTCACCCCTGTAGAAATCATTGCTGCAACATTTAGAATGATTTCTCAGGGTGTAAAAGTCTGTGTAGAAATAAGCATCATGGCTGCGGATGGAGGAATTATTCCAATGGACCAAGAGATAATTGCCGTGGGAGGAACAGCTCGTGGAGCCGATGCAGCTGTTGTTTTAACTCCAGCCCATATGAATAGTATTTTTGATTTGAGAATACATGAAATAATAGCCATGCCACGACCTTAACAATTTTTGATTTTTATCAATTGTCTTATGGTAAATTTGAACTTTTAATTGACCAAAGATTAATTTCTAAACCTCAATAAAATTCTATAAAGTTGGTGTGACAAGCAACATTTGACTACACCCTCAAGGGTCAAAAATGGTAACTGGTGGGGGCAGTTGTTACCCAATTACCGTTGCTTTTAAATATAAGTTAATACAATAACACATTCCATAGATTGATGTGGGGGTAGTAAGTGAAATTCATAAACGATGCCATAAAGGAATCTGAAAAGAGAATAGATAAGCAACGTCCTACACGAGTGGACACGGAAATTGACGAAGACCTCAGAAGTATTATTGAAGAGAGTCGGGCCAAGATATATGTAGTTGGTGCCGGTGGTGCTGGTAATAATACCATATCTCGTTTAACTGAGATTGGTATTGAAGGGGCCGAAACTCTAGCAGTAAATACTGATGCTCAAGATTTGTTTTATAGCGAATCTCATCGTAAAATACTTCTCGGAAGGAAGACATGTGGCGGTTTGGGGGCCGGTGGCGTGCCTGATGTCGGAGAAGAGTGTGCCGAAGAAAGTGAAGACGATATAAGGGAAGAATTAGATGGTGCAGACATGGTGTTTGTAACCTGTGGTCTTGGAGGAGGAACTGGAACTGGTTCAGCACCAGTCATATCCAAACTCGCCAAAAAAGCAGGTGCATTAACCATAGCCGTCGCCACTATGCCGTTTAGTGCAGAAGGTTTAAGGAGAAGAGAAAACGCTGAAAAGGGTTTAGAAAAACTTCAAAGTGCCGCGGATACAGTAATAGTTATTCCTAATGACAAACTTCTGGAAGTAGCACCTAATTTGCCTTTAAATAAGGCATTCATGGTCGCTGATGAGCTTTTAGGTCGCGCTGTATTGGGAATCACAGAATTAATCACCCGACCTGGTTTGGTAAGCCTAGACTTTGCTGATATTAGAAGTATTATGAAAGGATCTGGTATGGCCATGATTGGTATGGGAGAATCAGAATCGGGAGACCGAGCTTTAGAATCAGTTCATGAAGCTTTAAACAGCCCATTACTTGATCTGGATATTTCTAATGCTCAAGGTGCACTTATAAACATATCTGGAAGTTCTGATCTGACCTTAAATGAAGCTGAAAAGATTGTACAGATAGTAGCTGATGAACTGGATCCTGATGCAAATATTATCTGGGGTGCACAGATTCAGGAAGATCTGGAAAATGTTATCAGAACCACTATTGTGGTTGCAGGGGTAAAATCTCCTCATATTTTCGGCACACCGACTGAAAGGGAATATGTAGAAGAAAGAGAAAGAGAAACTGTTAAAGAATCTGCTCTAGAAGAATTTATTGATGGTGTATTTTAAGCCATAGTATCTTTCTAGAATCTCAGATACAGGTCTAATCTGGTATGAATTATAATAAATATTAAAGTATTAGGTCTGAACAGATATCTACTTGTCTAAACTGGGTAATCTACAAATTTAAGTATTTAAAATTCTTAATTGTAGATATTAGTGGAGTATGCAGTCATTAAATTAAATTTAGATGGTATGGTGGTTATCTACACTAATTAAAGTATTATATTGTATTTACTACCCCTCTTATCCCCCCAACCATAAACTTTAACTTTTGTATAAATATTCGAAAAGGAAAGCTTTATAAATCCTTGAGGATAAGTACTATACCATCTGTAAAAATATTTTTTATTCCTTATTTTTAGCATTTTATTAATAGGGTTAATTAGTAGGGATTTTCATGAGTTATAAAGAATCTACTATAAGTTTTCTAAAACAATGTCAAAGAGTACTGCATGTATCTAAAAAACCAGATAGAACAGAATTTATTAATGTTGCTAAAATAACAGGGTTAGGAATTATAATCATCGGTGTTATAGGTTTTATAATAAATATTTCCGCTTCTATATTTGGTGGATAAATAAAAAGATGATATAACAAATATAAAAATAAATTATTAAGAACTATTATAATTGATTAGATTATTATTAAGCTGATGGTTAGAAAATTAATTTAAGTTATATTATTATAGTTCCTTAGTTAAAATTTATATTATATTAAAAAAATAATATTTCGAACAATAAAATTTGAATCTAGTGATATCTGTTTATATTCATTGGTGTCTGCTTGTTAAACAAGTAATAGAATAGATAATTTATTAATTACTATTTCTTGATATTTTTTAATATCATGTTTTCATGATTCAGATTCAAATGAACCTAAATGGAATTATATTTATAAGGTTGTGTGTTTAATGGAAGATAGTATAAACTCCATATATGCTCTCAAGACCTCGGTAGGTCAAGAGAAAAACGTGGCTAGATTGCTGGCTAGAAAGGTAAAAAATAGTGGTATTGAGGTTAACGCTATTTTAGTCCCTGAATCATTGAAAGGTTATGTTTTAGTGGAGTCTTCCTCTAAAATAGACATGCAAAACCCTGCAATAAAAGTACCTCATTTACGAGGTATTGTTGAAGGCAAAAATGCCATAACATTTGAAGAGGTAAGAAGATTCTTAAAACCTGAACCAATAATTGCTTCCATAAAGAAAGGTAGTATTGTAGAACTTATCTCAGGCCCTTTCAAAGGAGAAAAGGCAAAAGTGGTTCGTATTGATGAATCCAGGGAAGAAGTGGTTCTTGAACTTATTGAGGCCGCAGTACCTATCCCAGTAACCGTTAAAGCTGATCAAATTAGAATAATACAAAAGGAGGTTGACTAATGGCTAAAGATACCGTTGAGATTCTTATAGAAGGCGGAAAAGCCACTCCAGGTCCACCATTAGGTCCTGCGATTGGTCCGTTAGGAATTAATATGATGCAAGTAGTAGAACAAATAAATAACAAAACTTCTGATTTTGCAGGAATGAAAGTACCTGTAAAAATCATTGTAGATAGTTCTACTAAAGAATTTGAAATTGAAATTGGAACTCCACCAACCACTGCCCTGATCATGGATGAGTTAAATATTGAAAAAGGCTCCCAAGATCCTGGAATGGATAAAGTGGCTGACCTGTCTGTTGAACAGGCCCTGAAAGTTGCCAGAATGAAATTTGATACTCTTTTGGCCAATGACTACAAACACGGAGCTAAAGAAGTTATGGGTACTTGTGTAAGTATGGGCATAACTGTTGATGGTAAAGATCCTCGCGAAGCTCAAAAAGAAGTAGATCAGGGTACTTACGACGACATTTTATTAGCTTAAGTTAAATCTTGAGTTGTAGACATTTATCAATTTATATCAATTTACCAAATAGGTTAAATATGATTATTATAAATGTCTAATTCACAAATTACATTTACGTGATTAATTACGATTGATCACCTAAAACCTAAATATCCAAAATAGTGAACTTTTTATTTTAGAAAGTTCATGGAGGATTTATATGAAACAAGAGATAATGGAAGCGGTGAAGAAGGCTAAAGAACAGACCAAGCCGAGAAACTTCACACAATCCATTGATGTTGTTATAAACATCAAGGATTTGGACGTCAATAAACCTGAAAATAGGTTTGACGAAGTAGTCTCTCTACCAAATGGACGCGGAAAAGAGGTTAAAATCGCTTTTATCGCAGATGGTGAACTGGCTGTTCAAGCTGAAAAGGCCGGTGCAGATTTAGTAATCACTAAAACTGGATTGGAAGATCTGGGTAAAGACCGGAAAGAAGCCAAAAAGCTTGCTAATCGACACAATTTCTTTGTAGCTCAGGCGGACATGATGCCGCTGGTAGGTAGATTCCTGGGACCTGTATTAGGGCCTCGGAAAAAAATGCCTCAACCAGTACCTGCATCAGCAAAGCCAGAACCTATTATAACTAGGCTACAAAGTACTGTGAAAGTCAAAATCAAAGACCAACCTGTAATTCAAACTTTAGTGGGAACACAGGACATGGATGAAGAATTGATTGCAGACAATATCGAAGCAGTTCTCAGCATTCTTGACCGTAAACTAGAGAAAGGAAGAAATCAGATAAAATCCATGTATATTAAAACAACCATGGGTCCAGTAGTGAGGGTGGTTTAAAATGGCTCACGTGGCTGAATGGAAAAAGGATGAGGTAAATGACCTTAAAGAACTGATCAACAGTTTTGAAGTGGTGGGAATCGCCAACTTATCAGATATTCCTGCCCGTCAGCTGCAAAAAATGCGGCAGACCCTAAGGGATAACGCCACCATTCGAATGTCCAAAAAAACCCTGATTAGTCTGGCCCTGGATGATTCCGACAAAAAAGGAAGCATTAATGCTCTTGCAGATCACATGGATGGTCAACCTGCATTAGTGTTCACCAACATGAACCCTTTCAAGCTATTTAAAATCTTAGAAAGTAATAAAACATCCGCTCCTGCAAAGGCCGGTGCTATTGCTAATGAGGACATAGTAGTTCCTAAGGGAGATACTGGTTTTCCACCAGGTCCTATTCTAGGTGAATTACAACAGGTAGGCATTCCAGCAAAGATTGAAAAGGGTAAAATTGTTGTACAAAAGGATCAAGTAGTAGTTAAAGCTGGAGAAGAAGTTTCAGCTAAAGTAGCTGGTATTTTGACCCGTTTGGACATACATCCTATGGAAGTAGGAATAGATCTTAAAGCAGCTTATGAAGACGAAACCGTTTACACTGCTGATTTATTGACTATCGATGAAGAAAAAACCCTTTCAGACGTTCAAAAGGCCTTTTCTCAGGCATTAAACTTGTCTGTAAATGCGGTTATTTACAACAAAGAGTCTACTCCTGTTATCATCCAGAAAGCAGCAACTCAATCCATCAACCTCGCATTCAACGCATCTGTGCTCACATCTAAAACTTCTGACATGTTACTGGCCAAAGCTTATGCTCAAATGCTTGCTTTAGCAACTGCATTATCTGAACAAGATTCCAGTGCTGTCGATGAAGAACTTCTTGAAAAACTAGCAGCAAGTGCTACTCAAGCACCAGTTGTTGAAGAAAAGAAAGAAGAAGAGCCTGATGAGGAAGAAGAAGAGGAAGAGGAAGAAGACGCAGCAGCTGGACTCGGAGCTCTTTTCGGATAGTTCTGAATGTTTAAAATTACTAATTAATTAGCCAAAATTAATTAAAATTTAATTAAAAATACCATCTGTATGGTTTAAACTAAAAATAGCTAAATTTAGCTTAATTTAGTAATAAATTTGATAAGAGAAATTTGAGGTGATCAAATGGAATACATATACGCAGCAATGTTATTGCACACCACTGGTGAAGAAATTAATGAAGGAAATGTTAAAAAGGTCTTAGAATCAGCTGGAGCAGAATCTGATGATGCTCGAATTAAAGCTTTAATCGCAGCTCTAGAAGATGTGGACATTGAAGAAGCTATGGAAAAAACCGCCGTAGCTGCCGCAGCTCCTGTAGCCGCAGCTCCTGTAGCTGAAGCCGCTGCTGAAGAAGAGGAAGAGGAAGAAGACGAAGAAGAACAAGAAGAAGAAGCTGCTGCCGGTCTCGGCGCTCTCTTCGGATAATTCTTCTTTTCTTTTTTTATTTTTCTTTTTAATCAAATTCAATCAATTAATAACTGAAATAAATTTAATTCATATAATTTAACATTCGCTATGGGATAAACTGCTTATTTTAATCGCTTATTTTATTTTACTACTTTTACTCATTCATTTTATCAATTTTAAATCACATGGCTTCTAACATTATTTTCAACATATTTTAAAATTTTAGTAGTTTAATTAAATCGAAAATAAAAGATTTATTCATTAATTTATTCATTAATTTTCATAACTCATCAAGTATAGTCATTAAACTATTAAAATTAATAAAAAAGTTTTTTAAACTATAATATAAATCTAATATAATAATTTAAATTTTAAAAAAAGTTTTTTTAAATCATAACCTGGTTTTAATATAACTAATTTAAATTTATAATTTTAGAACTAACAAATTTTACAACTGATTACTATGTCTCACCAGCTTGAAGAACTAGGATACAAAAAAAGCACTTGTGTGGCCTGTGGAAATGATTTCTGGTCAATAGATGATCGTAATACTTGTGGGGACGCTCCCTGTGACAAATACGAGTTCATTGGAAATCCAGCTACCAAGAAGAAATACGACCTCTATCAAATTCAAAAATCTTTCAAGGATTTTTTCCAGAAAAATGGACACACACCCATTGAGCGCTACCCGGTACTGGCCAAGCGCTGGCGGGATGATGTTTTCTTAGTAGGAGCATCTATTTACAATTTCCAGCCATGGGTATCTTCGGGAATGGTAGAACCACCAGCTAATCCACTGGTAGTGGCCCAACCTTCTATAAGGCTCAATGATGTGGACAATGTAGGTCGAACCGGTCGGCACATGACCTGTTTTACTATGGGTGGTCACCATGCATTTAATACTCCAGATAATCAAGTTTACTGGGAAAATGAGACCGTAAAATACTGTCATGATTTTATTGAACATATTGGAATTAATCCTGCAGAAATAACCTTCATTGAATCCTGGTGGGAAGGCGGAGGAAATGCCGGCCCTTGTTACGAGATTTGTGTGCGGGGAGTGGAACTGGCCACCTTAGTATTTATTCAATACCGGACTCTTCCAGGTGGAAAAAAGGAAAAAATACCATTGACTATTGTAGATACTGGGTATGGTTTGGAAAGATTTGCCTGGATATCTCAGGGAACTCCTACGGCCTATGATGCTTGTTTTGGACCAGTTATTGACCAACTTAAGGATATCACCGGAGTAGATGTTGACCAGCAAATTCTGGCTGAAAATGCTAAAGTAGCTGGTATGATGGACATTGAAACCTTTGCTGATTTAAGAGCCTTGAGACAGCAAGTGGCGGATCGTCTAGGGATTACGGTAGAAGAACTGGAAAAATCTGCTGAACCAATGGAGGCTATTTATGTTGTGGCGGATCACACTAGATGTCTGGCCTTTATGCTGGCCGATGGGGTCATTCCTTCCAATGTAAAAGAGGGATATTTGGCCCGTCTGGTCTTGCGAAGGACCATAAGATTCATGCATGATTTGGGAATGAAGGAATCACTTTCAGATGTAATGAATATCCAATCTGACTTCATGGCTTCCCATTATCCGGAGATTTTAAAACACCAGGACCATATTCATAATATCATTAATCTAGAAGAGAAAAGATACGCTAAAACTGTTTCTAAAGGAAGAAACTTGGTTAAAAAGAGTATTAATCATCTTAAAAAGGAAAATAAAGATGAAATGCCGCTGGATATGCTTATTCAACTCTATGATTCTCAAGGAATACCTCCTGAAACCATAAAAGAAATCTCAGAAGATCTTCAATTCCCAGTAAATGTTCCAGATAATTTCTATACTCTAGTGGCCAATGAACACGAGGAAGAAGCGGTAGAAGAAAAAGTGCCGGTTGAACTGGATTATCCAGCCACTAAACTGTTGTTCTATGATGATCCATCTCAAATAGAGCTTGAAGCTAAAGTTCTGGGATTTTATAAAGAAAATGTTATCTTGGATCAAACGGTGTTTTATCCTGAAGGAGGAGGCCAACCTTCGGATATTGGATATCTGGAGATTGATGGTGAACAAATCCATGTAAAACACGCTGAAAAATTGGATAATGTTGTTTTACATAAAATTGACTCTGAAAAATGTGAAGAATTATCTAAAGTTTCGGATATTATTGGGAAAGAGATTAAAGGTGCAATTGACTGGGATAGACGTATTGCCCTGGCCCGTAACCACACAGCTACTCACCTGATTGTAGCATCCGCCCGAAAAATCTTGGGTGATCACATCTGGCAAGCCGGGGCCCAAAAAGGAGTTAAAAGATCCAGAATAGACCTTTCACATTACAAACGTATAACCTCTGAAGAAATAAATCAAATTGAAGCCCTGGCCAATCAGTACGTCATGAAAAATGTTTCATTAGATGTGAACTGGATGAATCGTACTGAGGCCGAGAAAAAATACGGATTTATTCTTTATCAAGGTGGAATAGTCCCTGGCTCTTCTATAAGGGTTATTGAGATTCCAGAAGTGGACGTGCAGGCCTGTGCTGGTACTCATGTTATTAGAACTGGGGATATTGGAATTATTAAGATTAATAAGACCGAAAGAGTTCAGGATGGGGTTGAAAGAGTCGATTTCTCTGCAGGTGCTGCTGCGGTGGAATCCATGCAGCGAAATGACAGATTCTTAATGGAAAGTGCAGATATTTTCAAGGTCAATGCTGATCAGCTCCCTAAAACATGTGATAGATTCTTTAATGAATGGAAGGCCTTTAAAAATGAATTAAACCGACTTAGAGATCAGATGGCTGCTTTAAAAGCCGAAGGTCTGGCAGGTAAATCCGAAACCATTGGGGATTTAAAGGTCCTCAAAGACATGATTGAAGCGGACATGGGTGAAATGCAGAAAATGGCCCTGGATTTGACTGATGCCGATGGAGAATTTGACGTGGTCATTTTAGGTAACCTAGAAGGTAAAATCGTAGGTTCTTCATCTAAAGAGGCCATGGCTGCAGGTGTTAAAATAAATGAAATAATTAAAGAATCTGCAGCAGTTCTCGGAGGCGGAGGCGGAGGCCGACCTAACCTTGCTCAAGGTGCTGGGCCTAAATTTGATAAGATGGTTGAGGCTCTTGATCTGGCCTTGGATAATCTTAAAAAGAGTTTATAATCTCTTTTTATTTTTTATTTCTCTTTAATTTTGGATAATTAGATCTATCGGTATTGATTCTACTTCATTTTACTATTTTTTATTTTTATTAGAGTATTACATATTATTCATATATTATATAAAAAGCTATTGATAACATAATTTTGGAAATTATTAAATATTACTTTTTTTACATAATATGATTATATTAATAATTTGTATTGAGGTAAACTATGAAGAATCTAAAACCCATTTTAATGTTATTGAGACCTCTTTAGTAAAAAATATGTTATAATGGTGTGGTAAGGTAGTTAAAATGAAAACAGGTTCAAAACTAATTATAATTGGGTGTATTGCTATACTTATGGGATTACCCTCATTTTATTTTGGTGAATTGTTGCCTTACATATCTGTTATGTTAGGTGGAATACTCTTGATTATAGTTGGAGTATTTAAAAACAAAGGTTATTATAATAAAATTTATTATATGGCCAATTTTAGTGTAATTGCAATATGGGGATTAATGTTACTTTATATTTTCTTATTTAGAACAAATGAATATTTAGAAAATAAGGCTATATTTTATATTCAAACTGGACTTTTTATAAGTTTCATGATTACTTTTGGTATAACATATATTCGTAAAATAAAAGCTTGATTATAAAGATGAATTACATATTGAAAATAGGAACAGAATCGATTATTTATTAGTATTAGGGTCATAATAATTGTTTCTTTGACTTATCATTTATTCTAATGGTATGTGATTTCTTTTTCTGGGCATTCTGGTTTGATTAGTTTTTCTCCATGTACTCTTCATTATGGCCAAGATAAATTATCCAACATTTATTTGTTTATTTTGTTGGATCTTTGTAATGGGATATTTATTTAAAGTTGTAATTGAATCCTTATCGGGGCCAAGGAGCTTTCTGAATTCAAATATCACTTTAATTAATTTTTTTTTATTTAATTGATTATTTAAACCCAAATAAATTCATTACCAAAATTTTTTATAATGAATGAATAATATACTGTAAGTAATAGTACATAGATTAATATTTTTAAGCAGGGTTTTAATTGCTTAATGTAATAAACAAGACATGTTAATCTAAAATACGGAATTATATGTTAAAAATAATGTATATATGAACAGCGATTGTTATTTAACAGTCGTTGTTGATGTTATTTCCTTTTTGGCTCTGTTATATTTCTTAATACGAAAGAGTGTATAAAAAAACGAGAATCATTAATCTAAAAAATAAATTTATAAATGAATTATTTTTAATACATAACTGCTCTTTTCGTTCATGGAACTGTTTAAAAGTGTAACCTACCCATTATTGCTGAATGAATTGTTTTATTTATTATAGAAAGAATTATTATTAGTTAATACAATACAAAACTTTGTGAAGTGATTTTTTATGAAAAATAGTTTAATTTTATTGATAATAATAGGTTGTTTTGGAATAATTATTGGAGCGTTATATCTTTTATTTGGAGTCTACATTAATTTTTTTCTTATATTTTTAGGTATATTGGTGATAATGTCAGTAATATTTAATTATAAAGGATACAAAAAAAATTTTTATATTGCTATTTTTAGTTTATTTGCATTATGGGGATTAATTTTAATTTATATCTTATTTGGAACAAATAATTATTTAGGAGATAGAAATTTGTTTTATTTTCAAACTATAATTTTAATATGTTTAATTATCCCCCATTGCAAAGCTTATATTAATAAACGAAAAAAGGGTGCTTTGTAAGGCGGGGCGAGGACATAATATGAAAATAATTTATTTGTTGATATTATTTTCATTTGTATTATCCGCTTTTTCTTTCTTTCTCGGTTCTACGTTCAAGATGCTTTAATACCTGGAATTTTATTCGTCGTTTTTTTAGGAACCGAATACTATTCATCTATTTAAAAATATTCAGAATATTAAAAATCAGTTAAGCAGTTTTTAAGAGATAAAATCTTAAAAACGGTTAAAAACTAAAGACAAAGATCAGCACGATGAGGCCGAATTCAAAAAGGCCCAAATGAACTTGGAAATTATTTCTAATAATTTTAAACAAACAGGGCGAGACGAAATGGGTTATTATTTAAAATAAACCATTATCTTTAGTTATTTCATTTAATTTATAAAGCCCAGTTCTATTTATATGATAATGTCCATATATAAGTAATAAGTTGAAATATGCATTTATTATATAATGGAGGTCAAAAGATGGAAGATAGGCAAAAGGATTTCTTATTATATATTTTGGGTTTTGTAGGTCTTTTAGTTTTTCTTGGAGGAATATTTGGGCTTTATGATTGGAAATATGGTCTTTTGGTGGCAATTATAATCTGGTTTGGTGCGGGAGCATACCGAAAATATTTTGCAATACCCTAAAAATTAAATATTTTTTATATTACTTTATTCATTTTTTATTAAACACATTCTTTTCATCTATAAAGGAATAAAATATTTTTAAATCATATTATTTTTATTATTAGTAAATATTTATTAAAAGAGCAGATAATATAATAATTATCATGGTTACTCTAATGAGGGTTTATTTTGAATCGTACTATTGAAGAAATTAATCAGAAAATTACAAATGGCGAGGCCAAGGTCTTAACTGCGGAAGAAATAACTCAAATGGTTATGAATGGTGAAAAACCTGGTGTTGATGAAGTAGATGTAGTTACCACCGGGACTTGTGGGATAATGTCTGGAACTGCAGCACTATTACACTTGAAAGTAGGTGAGCCAGGCTCATTTAAAAAGGCCAAAAAAATCTACTTAAATGGAGTCCCTGGATTTCCCGGCCCATGTCCCAATGAATGGCTGGGTTCTGTGGATTTAATGATTTATGGAACAGCCCACAGTGTAAAAGATCATGAATATGGTGGGGGATTCTTATTCAAGGACATGGTGGCTGGAAATGAGATTGAAATCGAAGTAGAATCTATACGTGGAGAAATAATCAAATCAACCACTACTCTGGAAGAAATGGGCACTGCCAAGATGATTGGTACCCGCATGGCCTTTAAAAATTACACGGCATTTACAAATCCCAATCAAGAGGCCATATCCTCCATATTCCATGCCATAGATATGGAAGGACCATTCAAAGGCCTTTCATTTTCGGGTTGTGGAGAAATAAACCCTCTTCAAAATGATCCATTAATGCAGACCATCTCTATGGGAAGTAAAATACTTTTAAATGGTTCTGAAGGATTTATAATGGATAATGGTACTCGGAGCACTCCTGAAAAACCCAATCTAATGTTAGCTGCGGATATGCATGATATGGATGCTCATTATCTGGGCGGTTTTAAAACAGCGGCCGGCCAGGAAATATTTGATTCGGTGGCCATTGCAATTCCTATAACCAGTCAGGAAGTTCTGGAGAGGACATTTATTAAGAATACTGACATTAAACTTCCTGTGGCAGATATTAAAGGGCGACATCTACCTCTTACTGAAACCAATTATGGTGAAATGTGGGATGGGGCCGATTTGAGGCCAATTTACCACTCAGAAAAATGTGCAAACTGTGCTGAATGTATTGTGAGGCAAAGATGCCCTACCATGGCCTTCACGGATTTATTAGATGCCCAAAAATGTTTTGGTTGTGGAATGTGTGCTTATTCCTGTGAATATGGTACATTTGAAATGAATACTGGCTCAGTAGAACTTAAACTTGCTCAGGGTGAAGTAGATGTACCTATTGCATGTAGACAATCAGACCTTAAGCGGGCCAGAGAAATTACTTCGGAACTTAAAGAAAGAATAGAAAATGGTAGCTTCTTGATTAATAATTGTTTTTAAGGACAAAATGCATCTAACCTGTTTGATAATGTATGGATATGATTAATATATTTAAAAGTTTAATTTGGTGATTCAGTGATAGAATATGACGTAATAATTGCAAGATATGGTGAATTGGGTATTAAAAGTCCTCGTGTGAGGCGAAGATTTGAAAATAAATTGGTTTCAAACATTAAAAGTTCATTTGAATGTGAGATTAAAGTAATTCAGGGTAGAGTATTTATAAAACCGGCTAATTATGATGAGGCCTTAGATAAACTGGCCAAAGTTTTTGGAATAGTTTCTTTCTCTCCTGCCATAACTACCATAACTGATTTTGATAAAATTGCTGAAGATATGGAAATATATGTCGATAAACTTGAATCAGATGGATTAATTTCTTCTAAAACACCATTTGCTATTAGAAGTCGTAGAGTAGGAGAACACGATTTCTCCAGTCAGGAATTAGGGGCCTTTGCAGGATCAGTAGTTGTAGGAAAGATTGGAGCACCTGTTGATTTGACCAACCCACAAATGGAGATATTTGTGGAAACACGTCAGGACGAGACCTTCATTTATCACCAAAAAATTGCAGGGCCGGGTGGACTACCTGTAGGAACTCAGGGCAAGTTAATTGTCTTACTTTCTGGAGGCATAGACTCTCCAGTGGCAGCTTACATGATGATGAAAAGGGGATGTCAAATAACTGCCCTGCACTTTGATAATGAACCTTTTACTGATCCTAAGGCATTGGATAAAGTTCAAAAAATTGTTGAGAAACTTAGAGAATATTCTACTGGTGTCAAACTAACCTTGAAAGTGGTCAAATACGGCCAATACTTACAGAAGTGTAGTGATGAGGCTGAAAAGCTGACCTGTGTTTTATGTAAAAGTGGAATGTATCAAACTGCAGAAATGGTGGCCAATAAAGAAAACGCTCTGGGAATTGTGGATGGTAGTAGTGTGGGTCAGGTAGCTTCACAAACCTTGCCGAATCTTTTAGCCACCAGAAATTCGGTTTCCATGCCGGTTTTAAGTCCCTTAATTGGTATGGACAAAGTAGAAATTGAAAATATGGCCAAAAAAATAGGTACTTATGAAATTTCTATAATTCAGGATGGTGGATGCAGTGCGGTTCCTAGATATCCAGAAACTAATGCAGATATGGAAAGACTTATTGATGCTCAGGAAGCTATTGGTGTGGATAATGAATTAAAATTAGTTATTGATTCTTTAAAAACTGTTTAGAAAAATATAGAGGTTTATGAAATAACTATTATTTATAAAAATGTATTTTAAAAACTTTTATGGCCTAAGATCAATTCATATGGTTTTTTAAAATGCTTCTAATTTTTTATAGAAATATTTTTTTATTAATGGCCTTTTAATTGAACTTTAAAATGTTATTAGTAACTTTTATATGCTAGTCTTAACCATATTTTAAAATGATTATACTCATAAAAAGATTTAAACTATTTTAGGTATTTTATTAGGTCATTTTACATTTTTAAATCATTTTTTAAAAGTTCTTTGACTTATTAAATTGTACCTGTTGCCCAAATTTTATAAATATTTTATAAAAACAAATTTTTGGGGAATTTGATATTTTTGGAGGTGTTTTTGAATGAAAACAACTATTAGTGTAATAAAAGCAGATGTTGGAAGTGTTGCAGGGCATGGTTTGGCTCATCCGGCCTTACTAGACAAGTGTGAGGAGTTCCTGGCAAAAGCAAGGGAAGAAGAACTTCTTGAAGATTATTATATAACCAACTGTGGTGATGATACTGAACTTATCATGACCCACAGACAAGGTGAAGAAAACGAAGAAATCCATGAACTAGCATTTAATGCATTCATGGCAGCTACTGAAGTTGCAAGAGAATTAAAACTCTATGGTGCAGGTCAGGACTTATTATCTGACACTTTCTCTGGAAACATTAAAGGAATGGGTCCAGGATGTGCAGAAATGGAATTCAAAGAAAGACCAAGCGACCCAGTGGTTGTTTTCTGTATGGACAAAACTGAACCTGGTGCATTTAACATGCCTTTGTTTAAAATGTTTGCAGATCCATTTAACACTGCAGGACTTGTTATTGATCCATCTCTCCACAATGGATACAAATTCGAAATTTTCGATGTAATGGAACACCGAAAAGTGACCATGAGTTGTCCAGAAGAAATGTACGATGCACTGGCCTTACTAGGATCCACTGGTAGATACGTTATTAAGCGGATTATCCGGAAAGACGACAATGAAATCGCTGCTGCAGTAAGTACTGAAAGATTAAACTTAATGGCTGGCCAATATGTGGGTAAAGACGACCCTGTTGCTATAGTAAGAGCACAGTCCGGATTCCCAGCTGCTGGTGAAGTAGTAGAACCATTTGCTTTCCCTCACTTAGTTGGAGGATGGATGAGAGGTTCTCACAACGGTCCATTAATGCCTGTTGGTCAAAAAGATGCTTATCCGGTTCGATTTGACGGACCTCCGAGGGTAATTGCTTTAGGATTCCAGATTGCTGATTGTAAACTCATAGGGCCTGCGGATATGTTTGATGATCCTGCTTACGACCCAGCCAGAAAACAAGCAGCTGAAATTGCTGACTACATGAGAAGACACGGACCTTTCGAACCACACAGGTTACCTGCTGATGAAATGGAATACACTTCATTACCTGGTGTTCTAGAAAAATTAGAAAGTAGATTTGAAAGCATGGAATAGGTTTAACCTATTTAATGTTTTATTTTTAATTTTAATTTATATAATTACTTAATTATTAATTTTAATTTTTATTATTCTATTTAATGAGATTAATTAATTGAATATTCTTTAATTTTTTTAAAATCAGGATTAATTTAACTTCTATACATAATTTCTAATTTGCTTTGTTTATTTTTAGAACTACTCATTTTCCAACTTCTTTAAAATGAAATGTGGAATATCTACTACTTTTTCTACTTTATCTATAATAACTCCGTCACTTGTACCCATGATACAGAGGGACTTACCACATTCTTGTACAAGACGGTAGTCTGTATTGTTTGATAAAATACTCCTTCCATTTAAATCATAGTTTTCCATCATCGCCTCTATTTCCTGGGCCAACTTTCCACTAAAACTAACTTGTCTGTCCAAGTAGAATTCCATATATTTGGGACGGTGGTGGGATATACAATCAAAAATTAAAGATAACGCAGAAATAGTAATTTCTCTAAATTTATATTTTCCAAAAACAGCCTGAGTATCTCTTATAATGCCGTCGTCAGCTAAAACAATTTTATCATTATTTAAAATACTCTCAACAGTTATAATAACATTGTATCCATCTAAAAAAATAATACTATTCTTAATATCCTCTAAATTAACAAGTTTAGATTTCCTGGATTGAGATACAGAATCAGAAAAAACAGAACGGGCCAAGCAATTACGGCAATTTTTATCCAAAAGGTAGTGATTGGCCACAAATTTCAGGGCTACTTTTTTGCGATAGTTTTGATTAAGTAAATATCTAAGGTCAAGTGATGCATTTTTAATTTTATCTTGGGAATTAAATTTCATCTCTCCAAGGCACGGTTACTAAATTAGGTTATGGATTAATCTTAAAGAATCAATAAGGCCATGCGAGTAGGTTATGCATCCAAAAGCAGTCATGTAATCTTCTTTCTTTGCATAATAAGTGGTGTCATCACCGTAGTTTTTTGCTCTTTCCACAACTTCTTTTTCCTTTTCACTAAATTTTATAGACTCAATTTCTTTTAAATTTTTGGCCAATTTTTCTATATCTATTTCAATTCTTTCTTTATAGTCCATTTATAATCCTCTAAAACATTTATTATCCAAAAAATTTCTTTAAAACATTATCCTACTACAATATGGCCATTAAAGTAATTTATTTCATAGATTTCCAGGTATGATATACTCTTTGTAAAACTGTGAAATAACCCAGAACTATAATCAATATTATGGCTGCCGACATTATTTTTGGACTGAATAATGCACCTAAGAAAGCTCCAGCCATTAAAATAACCATTCTTTCAGCTCTTTCTGCAATTCCTACTCCACAAGGAATTCCTTCAACTTCAGCTCGTGCCCTAACATAGCTTACACTCAAAGATGCATGAAGGGCCAGAATTCCAAAAATCCAATTTACAAATCCACCATATATTATTCCAATTATGATGATGGCATCTGAAAATCGGTCAGTGGTCGAATCGAGAAATCCTCCAAATTTAGTGGCGGTATTGTTATTACGAGCCACTGCACCATCAATAATATCTAAAAATCCACTAAGGGCTATTAACAGCCCCCCCCAGAGTAAATTACCCATAGCAAACATATATGCTGATAGTAGCGCTATTAAAAGTCCTAAAACAGTTAAATAGTTAGGATTGATATTAATTCTTTTGGCCAGAGGATCTATAAATTTTTTAACACGGGGCCTTAAACGATTAAGCATACTGGTAATTTATAAATTCAATTAATATATACTTTGTATAGATATTATTTTAGAAATTTGTGGATAAAATGAAAATTGTTAAAATTAACCCCCAAAAAATTGAAGATGACTTAATTGAAGAATCAATTCGATTAATGGAAAGTGGAGAAATTATATTATATCCAACGGACACATTGTATGGCCTGGGGGCCAATATATTTGATGAAAATGCTTTAAAAGAATTATATTCGGTTAAAAAAAGATCAACTACTAAACCTATTTCCGTATGTGTTTCTAATATTGATTGGATTCCTAAAATAGCCAAGATATCTTCTAAAAAATTGGTTATTATCTCTAAAATATTGCCGGGGCCCTTTACAATTATTTTGAAGAAAAAAGATTGCATTTCTGAATTATTAACTGGTGGGAGTGAAACTATTGGTATAAGGATTCCGGATAGTGAAATCTGCCAGAAAATATCTCAGAAATTCCCTATAACTACGACTAGTGCTAATATTTCGGGTCAGGAAACAAAAAAATCAGTAGATGAAATTTTAGAACAGCTTGATACAGAACTAGGCTTGGTGATTGATGCAGGTCCATCCCAGGTGGATAAAGCTTCAACAGTTATTGATTTCACCTTAAATCCACCAATTATTCTTAGGAAGGGGTCTGGAAAATTTAGTTCGGATTTATTTGATTAAAATATTGGTAAATATTGTATTAATAATAAATTTATATTAATAATGTCTATTTAAATAATAATACTTAATTGAATTAATATAGTTTGATGAGATAATAATATTATATGTGTTAATTAGTTTAATAATCAATTATTAAGTCAAACTATTGGAATGTGTTTTTGAGAATAAATTTATTATTATATTGTATAAATTTCACTGGAAATAAATTTTTGAGGAAATCAATGAAAGTACTATCTAATCTTAAAAAAGCTTCTAAAATCCCTACTACTTGCTCAATTGATAATTTACTTGATGGTGGTGTGGAAAAAGGGACTCTAACTCAATTTTACGGACCTCCTGGCTCTGGAAAAACTAATATTGCCCTTAACTTGGCAGTTCGCTGTGCTCAAAATGGAGGAAAAGTTATTTATGTGGACACGGAGGGTGGAATATCCATTGATAGAATAAAACAGATCGCTGGGGTTGATTTCGATAAAATTGCCAGCCAAATAATTGTTTTTGAACCTACTTCTTTTCCAGAACAGGATGAAGTTTTACGGAGAATTAGTGCTTTAATTGACACAAAGGGCGAAAAAATTGACTTAATTATTCTTGATTCAGCAGTGGCACTTTATAGATTGAAAGATGGTAACTCTTCCAAATTAAATCGAGATTTAGGAATCCAAATGTCATTGCTATCTAGATTGGCTCGAAGAAATGACTTAGCAGTAGTACTAACTAACCAAATTTACTCGGTTATTGATGAGGATGGTAACGGGGTTATTTCACCTGTTGGCGGTACAATATTAAAGTACTGGAGCAAAATAATCGTGGAATTAGAAAAAGGAGACATTATTGGGGAGAGATGTGCTACATTAAAAAGACATAAGAGCAAAGCTGAAGGTATTAAGACTAGATTTAGAATTGTGGAGCGGGGACTGGGTAATTAATAAATTAAACGATAAATTCATTTTTTTGATTTGATTAATGATATTGTCAGTAACTTAAAATTAACTATTAAATATTCTATAAAACATTTTATTAATTTTATAATTTACTTAAATATTAATTTAATAACATCTAATTTTCATGTTAAATAGCTTTGATTTAAACGGTTAATGTTTATAAATAGTAATGTGCAATAGTATAATAGATTATTATTAGAATCTAAATTCCAGCTTAATTTTATCTAGAATTGTATCCTATATAAAAAAATATATAAAATAAGTTTATCAATTAAGGATATAATTCAATTGATAAGATCGAATTGCTGTTTTAGTATTGGATAATTTAGTTTGGATAAAATTTTAAAATAATAAATATGATCTTTTGAAGTGGCTATTGTTAAATGAAAATAATGCACTTTAATGATGTGATAAAACATGATTTCTCCTAAAACGTACGCCAAGGCAGCAAGAGTTGCACCTAAGGGCTTTAAAACTGCAAATGACTTCTTTGATCACGTTTTTAAAGATAAAGAAATGATATGGATGGGTCAAAACACCAACCATCTTCATGAAGATACAGAAATCATGGATGCCATGATATCTTGTGTTAATAGTAGAGAATACTGCAAGTACCCTCCGCCAGAAGGGTTTCCAGAGCTTAAAAAATTAGTATTGGAAGATCTGGGATTGGAAGAGAAATTTGAAATTCTCATTACTGCAGGTGGAACTGAATCACTGCACCTGTGTATGAATGATGTTTTGGAACCTCAAAATAATGCTATAACTTGTGATCCGGGTTATTTAATAATAGATAACTTTGCCAGTAGATTTAGTCACAGCGTTATATCAGTACCTATTTACAATGAAGAATGTGGTTATAAACTCACTCCTAAACTTGTAAGGGAACATATGGATGAAAATACTAAACTTATTTCGCTCATAGACCCTTTAAACCCATTAGGATCTTGCTACACTAAAGAAGAAATGGAAGAGTTTGCTAAAATTGCGACTGAGAACGATATTTATCTTTTGCATGATATAACCTATCGAGAATTTGCAAGAGATCATCATTTAGCTGCGAATTACGCTCCTGAGCATACAATTACGATTTATAGTTTCTCTAAAATTTTTGGAATGGCTGGACTTAGAATTGGAGCTACAATAGGCCTTCCAGAAATTATGAAATCAGTAAGGAGTATTGTAATAAATGATCTGGGAACTAATGTTCTATCCCAGACCGGCGCTATCGCGGCTTTAAAATCCAAAGATCAGTGGATTGACCATATTTGTGATACAACTCGCAACAATCAGAAAATCATAAAAGATGTGGTGGATAAGGTAGAAGGAGCATTTATACCGGTTTATCCTTCAGATGGTAATATGCTGGCCATTGACATTAAGGATACTGGAATTGATCCTCAGGCCATGACTGAATATCTACTGGAAAATAAAGTTTTCATTAGGCAAGGTAGTTATACCAGTAAACTTTTCGGCGATAGATACATCCGTGTCAGCTTTTCTGTTCCAGAAGAACATGTTAAAATATTTTCAGAAAAATTTTTAGAGGCCGTTGATGTTTTAAGGCCTATTTAATTATTTTTTTATTTTAATTCTTTATATTAAATCCTATTTTTTTCATTAATGGGTTTATAATATTCTATTTAATTATTATTCCTACTTTTTCTTTAATAACTATTCTAATGCTTGAAAATATAAAGAAAATAAAAGAAGGATAATATAAAAATGAACTAAAAAAGAAATTTAAAAACTAAAAAAATTAAAGAAAAATTCATAGGATTTAGTTTATAGATTTTATTCATCTTTTAAGTAGTAATATTCCCCAATTTCTTTTTGTTTACGATCCAGAAAGCTGTCGTATTTATTGACTCGGGGCCTTTTTGTTTCTTTGTCTCTCCGGAATGTAATTCCCACATCAGAAAGGAAACGATTCATAGAGTCTCTAAGTGCCACAGGACTGGTAGCATAACCTTCCACACCGGGCTTACCATGGAATACCATGGCCCGATCAGATATGTAATCTATGAACACTATGTCGTGATCAACTATTATGGATGCTGCATTTCGACTTTCCACAATTTTTCGAATGGTTCTGGAGGCAATTAACCTCTGTTCTACATCTAAAAATGCAGTTGGTTCGTCAAAAAGATAAACCTCGGCTTGAGTGGCCAAAGTCACGGCTATGGCCAGTCTCTGCAGTTCTCCACCACTTAAATCTTCAACCTGTTTATCAATAATTTCTTCTAAAGAAAAAGGCCTCAAAATTTCCGTTTTGAAAATATTTGTACCATAGGTGGGGGCATGGGTGTATAAAAAGTCCTGCACGCTTCCTTCAAAACCGGAGGATAGATACTGGGGCTTGTAGGATATGGTTACATTATTTTTAATCTTTCCTTCATCTGGTTTTTCCACTTCAGCCAGTATTTTGGCAAAAGTTGTTTTTCCTATACCATTGGGTCCAAATGCAGTTACAATCTCGTTGTGATATATTTTACCTTCTTCTGATTCTAATTTAAAGCCATCAAATGACTTTTTCAAGGGGGAATATTCTGTTAAAACTTCTCCTTCCTCTTCAGGAGTCGGTGGCCTAATCTGGAATAATATGGGATGCTTTCGGAATCTAACATTTTCTTCCCGAAGGAAACCATTTATATAGGCATTTATGCCTACACGAACTCCGCGCATCTGAGAAACTACTCCATAACCACCAGCTTTACCATATAAAACATGAACATAATCGGATATAGCATCTAAAGCAGCTAAATCGTGTTCAATTACCATAACGGATCTTCCTTCTTCGGCCAGTTCTCTTATTACTTTTACGGCATTTAAACGCTGTCTAACATCTAGCCAGGAGGTTGGTTCGTCAAAATAATAGAAATCCGCGTCTTTTAAAACGGCAGCAGCAATGGCCACTCGCTGTAATTCTCCACCACTTAATTTAGATATTTCCCGGTTTAAAATAGGCCTAATATCTAGAGTTTCCATTACATTATCCATCTGTTTCCGTTCATCCACTTGATCTAGGAGGTTTTTAACTTCTCCTTTCACGTATTTGGGGAGCATATCTACCATTTGTGGCTTGTGGACTACTTTTAGTTCTTTATTGGATAATTTATTAAAGTAGCTCTGCATTTGTGAGCCTTTAAAATAGTGGATTATGTCTTCCCAGGTCACTGTTTCATCATAATTTCCTAAATTGGGCTTTAGCTCTCCAGAGAGTATTCGGATTATAGTAGATTTCCCAATTCCATTAGGGCCTAATATACCCACCACAGAACCTTCACTTATGTTGGGCAGGCCAAATAACTCAAACATATTCTGTCCATATCGGTGTATTGGATCTTCCAGGGCTTCTGGAAGGTTTATGATGGCCACTGCATCAAAGGGACATCTTTTGGTACATATTCCGCACCCGGAACATAATTCTTCTGAAATTAATGGTTTTTTTGTTATCTCATCAATCACAATGGTGTCTTCTTCCATCCTAACTCCAGGACAGTATTCAATACATGCATAATTGCATTTTTTGGGCTGGCATCGATCATGATCTAATATGGAAATTCTACTCACTTTATCACCGTAATTATGTTTTAAGTTGTTATAATGCTTAATTTAATTAATTAAATTGTAATTAAATTGTAATCTTAAATTTAGATAATATTATATTTATTTATATTAAATAAGCCTTTTAAATCTATTTGAATTTATTAAAATAATATTTGAATTATTTGCTTATAATCTCTATATTTATTTGTTTATATTTGTTCATTTAAAATATTTGATTAAAATAATTAATTTGATGTTTAATTATGAATTTTTGAAGTGAGATAGATTTAGTAATGATTTTTCAAAATCAATTTTTTTAGAACTTATTTTTTAGTAAACAATCCATAAAAAACTATAAAAATCATAGGTAGATCCCAAGGAGAAATCAAACCAGAAAAACAAATAAAATTCCTATAAAAATAGCTATAATGGTCTTAAAACGAATTCCAAGAAAAAATAAAATAAAATAGAAAAAAAAGAATTCATAAAATTAGCTTATATTTTTTTAACAGCTAATTCTATGTCTGATGCTTTAACGGTTTTTCTTCCAGCGTGTTTAGCTAATTTAACAGCTTCCAAAGCTAGTGTTTCGCCCGTTTCTTCTAAAGCTTTTGCTAAAGCTTCTCTTGCATCATCACTGATTCGTTGTGCACCGGCATTTTTTATGATACGTCCCACTGGTGCGACAGGTAATTCAGCCATAATATCACCTCAATTTTATCTGATACTCCATACTATTTAAATTTATCGTTGATATGGCCATGTTTGTGACCAATATCACCATTGTGACTCACCTAAATAATGCGAGGCTATGGGTGACATCATGATAATTCAGTTATTTGTAGGGGTGGCTCAAAATTTCTCTAGTTAATTTTTTGTACCTAATGGCCTTTGACATGAAAAATTAATATGCTATAATCATCAGATAGTGAGATAGAAAAACCGGGATTTTTTTAAGGTGAAAAAATGAAACAAGTTATAATTATGAGGGGTGACCTCAACATGGGTCGAGGCAAAATTGCTGCACAAGCTTGTCACGGTTCTTTAGGATCATTTAGAAAGGCAGATATACGTAAAATCAAAGAATGGGAATTTGAAGGAGAGAAAAAAGTTGTGGTGAAAGTTAACTCACTACAAGAATTATTTGAAGTTTTTGAACTGGTTAAGGCCGCAGATTTGCCTAACTATTTGGTTCGTGATGCTGGCCATACTGAGATTCCCAGTTCCACAGTAACATGTCTAGGAATTGGTCCAGATGATGATGAAAAAATAGACAAGATTACTCAAGACCTCAAGCTATTTAAATAAACATATTATTTTATGCTTATCTGCATTGAAACTATTAATAATAATGATAGCTATTTTTAAAATAATGGTTAAATTTAGATATAGATTTTTAAGTTGAGATTTCATTAATTTAATATTATTAAAAATATAATTTTGATGTTAAAATAATTCGATTGTGAGTACCATGGATTGGATAGTTAAAGTTGGGGGAAGTTTGTTTCCTGAAAATGCAGTAAAGCTGGTTAAGGCCATTTCTGAATCAACAGAAGAAAAATTAATGATAATATGTGGTGGTGGCTCTTTTGCCAACCAAATACGAGATTACGATTCTCAAATGAAATTTTCAGCCACAGCTAATCACGAATCAGCTATTATATGTATGGACATTATTGGCCGCTTACTTGCTGATAAAATTCCAGATGCTGAAGCAGTATATGATTTAAATTCTGCTAAATGTCTCGCCAATGAGAATAAAATTCCCATACTTCTTCCTTCTAGGTTAATGCACTATTTGGATCCTCTGGAACATTCCTGGAATGTTACTTCAGATTCCATATCATTTTACATTGCTCATCTTTTACAAGCAAAACTTTTAATAGCAACAGATGTAGATGGTATATATACCCGAAAACCATCTGCCAAAGATGCTAAACTTATAAATAAAATAAGTGCTAAAAAACTACTATCTTTTGGTGAAACATCAATTGACACATCATTGGGCGAGCTTTTAATAGAATTCGGGTCTAATTGTTATATTGTAAATGGAAAGTACCCTGAGAGGACTCTTTCTATAATTAATGCTTGTGTTGATGTTGACAATACACAATACACACTAGTTAGAGGTGATTAAATGGAGAAAATAGAATGTACATCATGTAAACAGGAAATACCTCTGGTAGAAACTTATGTTAAGTTTGAATGTCCTGAGTGTGAAGAAATTATTTACCGATGTCAGAAATGCCGAACTTTCGGACATATCTACACATGCAAATGCGGATTTCAAGGACCTTAAGTTCAACTTGAGTTGTTCTTAATCTCTTAAATTTGATTTATTGGCTAATTTAATTTCATTCAATTCACTCTTTTGAATAGACTCTTTTTTTAAAAGAATTATTTGAAGACATATTCATTAGAATTCAGAAATACTGATTTTTCTATTTACCATAAATTTATATATAAAAAGTATTACATTTAGTAATAACAATAATGCAAATCAGTATTACTATAATGTGGATTGAATAAAACTTAACAAATAAAACTTAATAAGAAGTTTAATTGGAGGTTATATTATGGGAGAAGTTGTTGCTACCATAAAATTAATGCCAGAAAGTCCTGAAGTAGATTTAGAAAATATTAAAAAGAATGTTGAAGCTTCTATACCTGAAGGAACCGAATTACACAAAATTGAAGAAGAACCTATTGCTTTTGGCCTAGTGGCCTTAAATGTAATAGTTATTGTGGACGACGGTGAAGGCGGTACTGAAGAAGTTGAAGCTAACCTTTCTAAACTGGACGACATAGGCAATATTGAAGTTACAGATGTCCGAAGATTAATGTAAGGCCTTTTTTATAAGTTAATTAAGTTTTAACTTATTAATTTTATTTAAAAACGGTTGGTGATGGCGATTTTTGATCTCATCATAGCTTGCTTTATCGGAATTTTATTCGGTGCAATAACTGGCCTGATTCCAGGTATTCATGTTAATACTGTGGGGGCCATTATATTTGCATCGTCTGCTTTTCTTTTAAATTTATTTTCTATTGAATTTTTATGCGTATTTTTAGTATCCCTGGCCATAGCCCATGCACTTTTAGAGTTTATACCTTCCATGCTCTTAGGAGTGCCTGATGAAAGCACAGCATTGTCTATTTTGCCAGGCCATCGGATGGTACTGGAGGGCCGTGCCCGAGAAGCTATTCGATTAGTAGCACTGGGCGGATTTGGAGCCATTATAGTAACTATTTTTTTACTTCCACTATTTATAATGATTTTACCTTCACTTTATGAATTCATAAGGCCCTACATATGGATAATTCTGGTTCTGGTCTCAATTTATATGATAATGAGACTCAGTAAAGACACAAATACTAGAATCTGGTCTGGAATTCTTTTTCTTTTATCTGGAATAATGGGCTGGACCATGCTGCAAACACCTATATCTTCAAATTTATCATTAATGTGTATGTTTACTGGCCTTTTTGGAGTAAGCACTTTAATTTACAGTTTAAATGAAAAATCAATCCTCCCACATCAAAATAAGTTTCATAATTTTCATTTTAATACTCAAATATTTAGAGGAATAATGGCTGGGGGAATTGCAGGAACCATTTTGGGATTTTTACCTGGATTTGGACCGGCTCAGGGTAGTATAATTGCTCAAGAGTTGAGTGGGGGTGGGGGTGAGGAAAATACGGAAAGTTTCCTCACGGCCATAAGTGGAGTAAATACTGCGGATACCCTTTTTTCCCTGGTGGCCACATATTTGATTGGGAATCCTCGTAGTGGCATCGCGGTGTATATATCAAATTTTATTCAAGATTTCAACGTTAATTATCTCTTATTTTTCATATTTGCTTCACTCACTGCAGTTTCTATTTCTTTAATATTATGTTTGAAAATGGGGGACTGGTTCAGTGATTATATGCAAGGTATAAATTATAATAAACTTTCTAAGGCAGTTATAATCTTCATGATAGGTATTTTATTAATATTTTCTATTTTGGAAGGCGCATCTCTGCCATTCATGTTTTTGGTTTTTATCACGGCCACTGCTTTAGGACTTTTACCCCATTATTTAGGAGTAAGCAAATCCCACTTAATGGGCGTATTGATTATTCCAGCTATTGTGATATATTTTGGAATGTTTAACTGATTATTAGTTATTTTATAAGACTAATTTTTTATTTTAGATGTTTAATAAAAATATAATTGATATTATAATTAATTAAAATCAAAATAAAAACGCCATATTTTTAAATAAAATCAAAAATTTATTCAATAACCAAAATATTTTTGGCCAATTTTTGGGCAGATTCCACAAATTCTTTAGAATTCACTCCGGGAAATGGATCAATGATACATAAATCAAATTTTTCATCTAAAACTGAACCCAACTCCCTTATATCTAAATTATAAATTTCAAACTGCTCTCCATTAGCGATCATACATTTTTCTAATGTTTCATCGAAAAAATCAACTTTAAATCCATTAACTTCCAGATTTAGAGCAGTCATATTGGTAGCGGGCTTCCAAAGGTCATTAAAAACTACTCTACTTGCTCCTGACATTAAAGAAAAAATTCCCAGAGTCCCGGGGCCAGAAGTAGCATCTAAAACAGTAAACTCAGAATCAATGCAATGTTTTTTCATAAAAAGAGATGTTGAGGTTATTTTTGGGGATCTATGGGCTGGAAATTCAATATGTATCTCACTTTGATATTTGTGAAGACATATTGGTCCTTGAGGAGTGTTAATTATGTCACATCTCATATCACACCCGGCCAAGGTTTCATATATATGGGGTTCATGTGATGAGTCCTTTATACCTACGGTTTTATTAGTCTCGCCTTTAATAACAGCTTTGACTTCTGGAATTTCTTCCACTATCCTTTCAGCGCATTGCTGATTCATTTTTGGTGAAAGTACAATCAGAGATTTATCTCCCAGATAAGGAATGGCTTGAAGTGGATAAGCAGGTGTTATCAGCGGTACACAAGTGTTTCTTAGGTTAGAATGTTCATTTTGAAGATCTTCGTCGACCATTAGTTTTAATACGTGAGCTACAGTTATATCAAGATGTCTTTTTCCGCAAGAACATCTTTCAAACTGGGAATCAATGATATTTAGGTTTATTTGCTCTGAAAGTGGTGAAAATTTTTTCAGAGGTATTGTTTCGCATTGTTGGCATGGATTAAATGTTTCTTTTGCTTGGATCAATATTTCCTCAGCAGTCCTTATGCAGGTACTTCCGCACTTGCATTTTAATTCCATTATACAAATAATTATTAAATCTTCTATAAGTTTTTTTATAAATGATTCTGAGAAATATGATATTTCAGTATTTGAGATGAACTAGATGGTATCTATGATCAAAATACATAATGACTTGATTAAAAAAACGCTATTTCTTTTTATTATTGTAAAAATTCAGATAATGGCCATTGTGTAAAAATTATGCAAAAAACAATTAATTACGAACATATATTAAACATTTTAATTCCATATGCTTAAATATGGGTTAATCCATATTAAATATTTGAGTTTTATGAAGCAGAAACGGAAAGATATTCTGAAGGACCTTTTAGGTGAATTTGGTTCTGAAGATTATGATGAAAACACGGAAAAAGAAGATTCTGAGGATACTAATCCAGAAGTTAAACTTGATGAACCTATTATTCCAAAGGAAGAACCAAAAAGTTTTCAGGAATTTTTAGATGAAGAAGAGGTTGAGGAAGAGGATGATGATGCATTTAATATTGAAAAAATAATGCAAAAACCTGTTAAATCTCAAAAAATTATCAAGAAAACTACAGATAATTCTCGGGCTGAAATTATTGAAGAGGATTTAATACCAGAATATAATGTTAGTGTTCCTAAATTTTCAGATAGTGAAAAACAGCTTCTTAATGAAATAAGGGAAAAATTGGTTGAAGTCGCGGTTTCTAAGGGCGAAGATTTTAAAATTGATGAATCAAGCTTTATTAATGAAGTTAAAGAATTTTTGAGGATGAAGGGAGTCCGTAATATTGATAAACTTTCGGCTCAAATCTCTCAGGAAATGTTAGGGTATGGGGAACTTGATTCTTTAATTAAAGACGATGATTTGGAAGAAATAATGGTTATTGGTATAAACCGGCCAGTATTTGTTTATCACCGAAAAATTGGGATGATGGTCACTAATGTCGTTTTTGATAATGACAAAGACATTAGGGCACTTATTGATGTTATAGCCCGTCAAGTTAATCGTAGAATTGACCAGCAGACTCCTATTTTGGATGCTCGTCTGCCTGATGGTTCAAGGGTGAATGCTACAATTCCTCCAGTTTCTGCAGACGGTTCCAGCCTTACAATACGTAAATTCAGAAAAGATCCTTTAACTGTAATTGATCTTATTAATTTTAAGACCATGTCATCTCATCTGGCTGCTTTTATGTGGCTTTGTGTGGATGGGCTTGGTGTAAAACCTTGTAATGCAATTATTGCTGGGGGTACGGGTTCTGGTAAAACCACAACTTTAAACACAGTAACTTCATTTGTACCTCCTAGAGAAAGAATAATTACTATTGAAGATACTCTGGAACTTCAACTACCTCACACTCACGTTTTAAGAATGGAAACTAGGCCTCCGAATATTGAAGGGTCTGGTGAGCTTGATATGGATACTCTGGTAAAAAATTCTCTTAGGCAGAGACCGGATAGGGTTATTGTGGGAGAAGTAAGGGGTAGTGAAGCAATTACTCTCTTCACTGCTTTAAATACAGGGCATTCTGGATTTGGTACCCTTCACTCCAATACTGCCAGAGAAACTATTACTCGGCTTGTAAATCCGCCTATGAGTGTTCCTAATATTATGATACCTGCTTTAGACTTTATTATAATGCAAAATCGTATGTACCGTCCTGAAGGTGGGTCTATAAGAAGAATAACTGAAGTTGCTGAAGTAGTAGGTATGGAAGAAGGTAATGTTCAACTTAACCGGGTATTTGAATGGAATAATGTTACTGATAAAGTAGAATATGTTGGAATTGCCAGCCAAACTCTTAGAGCACTTTCTGAACTTAGGGGTGTAAGTATAACTGAAGTTGAGGAAGAAATCGAAAAGAGGAGACTAATTTTAGAATACATGGCAGATAAAAATATCCGGGGCATAGAAGAAGTTGGACAATTTATTAATGATTATTATAAAGATTCTGATGAACTACTGGAGAGAGTTCTATAAATAACTATATTTCATATAAATCAGATTTAAGGAATTGAATAAGTATGTATTCCTTCAAAACAGGTGATTATTATGGCTAACTTAAAGGATATCTTCGATAAAATTGGTGGTTTCACTATTGATTCCAGTAAAAAAGTTGGAGAAGGGGTTCAAATTCCTGTAAATAAATTGGGGGGAATAAACAATAAAATTGGTGGTGTTAGAACTAGTATGGGTGGTGTTAGAACTGGTTTGGGTTCAAAATCTGATTCAAAATCTGAAAAAACAGATAAAGATGATAAAACGCCCAAATACAAATTTAAACCAAGTGATACGTCTTCTAAAATCATTAAACGGATGAAAATGAGCCCTGAGGAAATTGATGTATTTAAAGGACTTATAGAATCTGATAAAGTCGATAAAAAATCACCTAAAGAAGATAAAATAAAAAGTGAATCTTTTCAAAAGGCTTCACTGGAAGAACTCCTTAAAGAAGAGGAAAAGGAAGGCCTAGATCCTAAGTTAATTATTGGCCTTGGATTGACTTCTGGATTAATTGTAATGGGAGTCATGATATTTCTTGGTTTTGGAATAGAGATTGGACTTGCACTTATGTTAGTTATTTTTTTAATGGCTATGGTGCTAATTTTCTTACCCAATCTTAAAAAAGGAGGACGTTCTGCAGAAGCTTCTAGAGAATTACCCTATGCCTTAAGACAAATGGCCACTGAATTGAGGGCAGGCTTGGGACTTCATGATAGTATGCGTTCAGTTGCTATGTCTGGGTATGGGCCGTTATCTGAAGAATTTGCAAGAACTTTGGAAGAAATAAAATATGGGGAAACCACGGAAAATGCTCTAATGGATATGAGTGAAAGAGTTGGCTCTGATGGGATGAAAAGGGCTATTTATCAGATAACTCGAACTTTAAGCAGTGGTGGGGATTTGGCCAAAACTTTAAACGTTATTGCTGATGACATTGCCTATGAAATGAGAATGAAATTAAAGGACTATGCTCAAAAACTAAACTCATTCACCATGATCTACATGTTTGTGGCTATTTTAGGTCCAGTTATACTTATGATCATGCTGCTGGCAGCATCTACAGTAATGGGAGGGGAGCTTTTCCCACCAATTGTTTTGATTATCTTGTATCTGTTCTTTTTCCCTTTGATTGTAGGATTCATGGCCTTTATGATAAAAAGATTAGAGCCTAAACTTTAAATCAAAAAATATTATTTTTTTTCTTCAAACACATTAGTAATATATGCTCTTGTTCATCACAGGCATATGTAAAACTGGCATTTTCCCGGCTTTACTAAATGAAGTAATATGATTAATTATCTGCTTATGACGTTCTGAAAGACCATTAAAATTATAAAAGGGCTGATTTTTTAGTAAAATTAGAAAAAAAAGACGGATGCCCTATTGCATTTTTGATATTATTATTACTATGAATGTAACTATATTTAGTTTCGAATAAATCGTATTAGAATTCAAATCACTACTTAATATATGCTCCTACCAATCCTATTTGAGGAAAGATAAATACTGACAAAAACTGCAGAATTACCACCAGCAGCAGAGTGGTTGCTACAAAGAGATATTCTGGCTTGCCAATTTTTTTATTTAAACTAGAGTATAATTGTGATTTATCTGAGTATCCCCGACTTAACATACTTAAATAAATGCTTTCGCCTCGTTCATAGGATCTTAAAAACATCATCATAATGGTGAAACCCAGCTGTTTTAATCTCCAACTGTAACTGGTTTTTTTATTAAAAATATCGAAGTTTCGTGAGGTTTGAGCATTGGTAATCTTTTTTAACTCATCATAAAATAGGAATATAAATCTTATCATGAGACTTAATATCATGGAAAAGTCTCGGGGCATCCCTAATTTTCGGAATGAATGAACAACTTCTTGCATAGGGCTTATAGAAGATAATAATATGATTGATGTTAAAGTCACAATAATTCGAGAAAAAAGCAAGGCTGCGAACATCAAACCTTGATAAGTGATATTAATTCCAAAAGGTAATATGTATATAACCTCTCCTGGGCGTATAAATGGCTGAAAAGCTATGATAAAAATACTAAATGGGAGAAGTATCAAAATTCTTTTAAAAGCTGCTTTGAATGAGATTTTTGATAGATAAATTAATAATAATAAATAAGCTTCCAAAGCTACTAAAACTATAATTTGGGTACTAAAAACTGTATAAACTATTATAAGTGTTAATAATATTAGTTTAATTCGTCCATCCAGTGAATGAAGGATGCTTTCTTTCATTGATTCTCTTTCAATTAGATAAATTGAATCAGCTATTCCCATTTTTTGTCTCCAAATTATATATAAATAAATTAGTAATAATTTATTTAATTTAATGGATAGGGATTACTCCCTATCAATTATTTGTTTTATTTATTTAACCTTTTTCTTTTTTTAA
>DAWK01000040.1 GCA_002509745.1 Methanobacteriaceae archaeon UBA349
TATTTTGGTTTAATTCAATCAATAATGGTATAACGGCTTTTTCCATGGCTACCCCTGCACAAATTCCGTCGGCATCGGCATGGTGACGAACCAATATGGATCTACCATCAAATATGGCTCTTCTAATAGCTTTTGCGGCTTTTATCATTTTAGGCCGTAGTTTCTTTAGAGTTTCACTTTCAATAAGAAGATCGGTGTTTCCTGGTTCTGCTTTTTCGTCAATGGCACCATCAATGAGTTTTCTAATGTCCATGGATTCTTCGTCACTTAAACCTTCCACGGATTCTGACTCAATCTGAATCTTTCCACCGTGCTGGTTGACTTCACCCATTACCTCCACAATATCTCCCATGTTAATGTCGGGATAAACTCTAATCCCGGGCTCGTCAAAAGCAGCGGCCCAAGTAGTGCTTGTTTCATCAGATATAGTGAATATGGTAGGTCCAGATGTTTGCTGGATTTGAATTACCTCTCCTACAATTCTTACAGTTCTTCCTAATGTTCTGTTTGTTATGTCACCAATTAAAGTACGGGCCAAATTCTTTTTTAGTTTAACCAGTTCATATTCGCCTTTTAGGTTAACTGGCCCCAAGTCAACTTCCCTTCTTTGAGGTTTGAGCTCTGCCACTCTGACAAATATTTCATCTCCCACACTGTGACCGGTTGCACCAGTTCTCATAAGTCCCCATACTTGGTTATTAAGGCTTACAAATACTCCATATTTTTCTACCCTTGTAATTTTTCCTTTGTACATGGATCCTACTTCTAGGTCTGACATTTCACAGGCAGGCTGGAGAACGTATATTATCTCTTTTTTATCCTTACATTTGGAACAGTAGTCTGATTTATCTTCTAAAACTATACCACAATCACGACATACATTAATTTCGCCTTTTCCATCACATATCACACATGTTTCATGAATTTCAATTTCACCTTTTCCAGTACATGCTTCACAAGGTACATCATGATCTTCTTCCAGATCAAATCTTTGTCTGGAATTATTAGAAACTCCTTTAAAATGGCTTTTAACATCTTCAGCAGATGCATAGCCAGTTCCATTACAGGCTTTACATTCATTGTGGCCCTGTATTTGATAACCTTTCCCTTTACATTTTATACAAGCTTTATTCATATTATTCCTCTTTATTTTAAAATGGATTTTATGGTAATTGATTAAATTTTAAGAAAAATAATCAGTTATTAATAAATATTTATTCAATTTTTTGCTAATTTATAAACTAAATAAATTTTAATTTTCTTTATTGATTTTTACTTTTTATTAAATTAATTATTTAAATTTAGCTGGATTTTCTTTTATTAATATTTCTCTTTGTTTTTCGAACTCTTGGGCATCTATCATCATACTATTAGCAGATAATAAATCACTATTTGCAGTTTCGTTATCTCCAGACTGGAATAGCTGACCGGCTGTTCTAAGCTTGGAAGTTGCATTTAATTTGGTATCTATCTCCGAAAGTACCAACTGTAAATACTGACTATAAACACTGTCTTGAGAAGTTTGAGCATAAGATAATGCTTCAGAAGTTAGTGAACGTGCTGAATTATACTCAGAAAAAGCATTATTAGATTTTTGCAAGCTCGAGTTAATATCAAAATTATTCAAATCTACTGCTGATTGATTGTAATATTCATCCCCTTTTATCAAGTGTTCATTTATTTTGGGGGCTAGCTGGTCAATCTGGTTTACATCCGAGCTAATACACCCACTAATAATGGTTATGATAGTTAGTGTTATTAGGATTGTGAGCTTTGTTTTCATTATTCCACTTCCTGGGAATCGTTTTCTGGTTAGATGATATTAATGAAAGAAACTTTTAATAGAATTGATTATATTTCCAATAATATTCTTATCTTTTTAGATTTATAATAATGTTTTTTATTATTCACTACTATTTTTAATTTAACTTATAATATTCAATCATGATTCTATTCTATTTTTAGATATTTTTTAATTTATAAAATAAAGCACCTATTTCAAATTTTTACTAAAAAAAATAAAAGATAAATAATGGAGTAATTGACAATCCTTATATTATTGAGCAAAATATGTTGATTTAATAATAATTAAACTAATAAATGAAAAAAAGAAAAATTTCAGGAATTTTTAAATGAAATCGTTCTGAAATTTATTTAGTTAACCATGCCAAAGCCCATGGACAGTACAGTATTCTCTAACTTTCAAATTATCTATTTCCTCTTTTCCAAATTCAAATTCTGCGGATGGGTCATCAGCTGGCTTTAAAATTTTTCTGTAAACTTTATCACCTGAGATAACTTCTATCAAATGGATGTAATGATTTTCTTCCATGGGATGAGGAACTTCACCAACTTTAACAATAATCCCCTTTTCTGTTTTTTCAACAAGAGGGATGTGTTTTTCAGGGCCTACATCAGTTTGACGTTCGATTAAAAGTTCCATAGGTTGACCACAGCATACCAGTTCGCCTACACCTGTATTAATCACTTCAACTATATTTCCACACACATTGCACCTGTAAATCTGGTTTAGTTCAGTCATTTTTTATTCTCCTAAGTTAGTTAGCAAATACAAAAAATATAATAAAAAATTGGAATTAATTGAATTTATAACGTAATGATTACAGTATCTAATACTTTTCACATAATATTTCATAGTATTTGGTTGGATGGTCACATGCAGGGCATTCAACGGGAGGTTTTTTACCAAAGTGAACGTATCCACATTTTCGGCATAACCATGAAACTTCTTCTTTTTTATTGAAAACTGTTCCAGTTTCCACCATCTTAAGTAAATTTTTGTATCTGGTTTCGTGATGTTTCTCTGCATCAGCTATAGCAAGTAAACGTTCTGCAATTTTTGGATATCCTTCTAATTTAGCAGTAGCTGCAAATTCTGGATACATTTCGCTATATTCGTAATGTTCTCCACCTATAGCTGCAATCAAGTTTTCATCAGTACTTCCCAATAGTAAAGGGGCCTCTGCTTCTACAGCAATTTCCTCTATAGTTTCATCAGATTCTTCTCTCAATTCCTGAATTAATTTGAAAAGCCACTTAGCGTGTTCTCTTTCGTTATCTGCAGTGATAAGGAAAATTTCAGATATTTGTTCAAAACCCTCTTTTTTAGCAGCTTTAGCATACATTGTGTACCTGTTACGTGCCTGACTTTCGCCAATGAATGCTTTGGTCAAATTTTCTATTGTTTTTTTCATTATAATGCACCTGATATCTTATAAGTATAATATGTTTCTAGATAACTATAAACATTTGTTTTATTTTTTTAAAAGCAGTTATTTTCCAATAAAAAGAATTATTGGATTAATAGCATTAATTTTTTCAGATATAGAGCCAATATCCCATTTCAATTATCCAAAATATCTACAATTTCTTCTACATTAAATATAGGTGACTTACAATCCGTATCTGAACATATATAATAAGTACAATTCCCTTCCAACGCTTTTTTCGCCATTAAAGATTCCGGAATATTAAATGGAAACTTTTTTTCTTTAATAAAGCTTACATCCATCCATAATATATTGGGCATAAATTTTGTGGCCAAGACATTTTGTAATTTTTCCTGAGCTATCACAGATTCTTTTTCACCATCACATGCAATTAACACATCGTAAGATGGTCCAAATCTAAAATTAATTGCATTTATCATATGTGTGTGGGCAAGAGGGGACCTTTTAATTTTTTCAGAGAAATATTTTTCTATGCCGGTTGCAATGTCTTTTAATGATTCATCTTCACTTAATCTAGACATTTTAAGAAGATTTAACATTTGCACAGAGTTTCCTGATGGAACTGCACTATCATAACTTTCTTTTTTTCTAAGAATTATCTCTTCAGCGTAATCTGCGGTGAAATAAAATCCTCCTGATTTTTTATCCAGAAAATGTTCCATTAATGTCTTATTAAGATTAAATGATGCTTCTAGATATTTCATATTGAAAGTAGCTTGATAAAGTTCTATAAGACCCCATATTAAAAATGCGTAATCATCCAGATTACCTAAAATGGCAGCTTCTCCATCTTTATAACGATGCATTAATTTTCCATCATCATACATTTTATCCAGTATAAAATCAGCTGCTTTTTGGGCAGATTCTTTATGAGATTTATTTCCAAAAACCTGATAAGCTTTGGATAAAGCAGCAATGATCAAACCATTCCAATCGGTTAATATTTTATCATCTTTGTGAGGATGAATTCGCATTTTTCGATTTTGGAAGAGCTTTTCACGAGTTTTTAAAATTTTTTCATGCAAATCTTCTTCGGTCAGATTTTTTCTTAGTGCAAAATCAGATACTGGTTCTTTTAAATGAAGAATATTTTTACCAGTTTGTTTTCCAGTTGATTCTTCTTTATAATTTCCTTTATCATAAACTTGGAATAGTTCACACATTAAATCAGCATCATCACCTAAAATATTATTTATTTCATTTTTTTCCCACAGATAAAACTTACCTTCTTCTCCTTCACTATCTGCATCCTCTGCAGAATAAAAACCACCTTCCACAGATTTTAAATCCCTTATAACGTATTCCAATATCTGATTCACTGTTTTATTATATAAGGGGTTTCCAGTTATTTGAAATGCTTCTAGATATGCCATTGATATTAGGGCCTGATCATACAACATTTTTTCAAAATGAGGTACCAACCAGGTGGGATCAACAGAATAACGATGAAATCCAAATCCTATATGGTCATAAATACCGCCCTGTTGCATTTTATCAAGGGTAAGCAAAACCATGTTCAAGGAATTATCATTGGAAGTTCTTTTCCAGTGTCTTAATAAGAAGTAAATATTGGTGGGGCTTGGAAATTTTTGTATCATTCCAAAACCACCGTATTTGAGATCAAAACT
>DAWK01000096.1:0-11696 GCA_002509745.1 Methanobacteriaceae archaeon UBA349
CATATTATCCAGCATGATAATATCCGCGCCAGCCCTAGAAGCTAGAATCGCATCTTCCAAGGTTTCAACTTCAACTTCAATTTTTTTAGTAAAACTAACATTTTTTCGAACTATTTTAATGGCCTGATCAATATCCCCTACCATAGCCCGGTGATTGTCCTTTATCATGACACAATCATCCAATCTAAAACGATGTGGATCTCCCCCCCCAAATTTAACGGCGGATTTCTCAAAAAACTGAATACCCGGAGTTGTTTTTCTAGTTCCAGCAATAATAATATTTTTGTTAACTGCCGTTGCTTTTGCAACCATTTTTGCAGTTAAGGTGGCAATTCCACTCATCCTCATCATTAAATTTAGTACCGTGCGCTCTACACTCAAAAGAACACGCGCATTTCCTTCAATTAACATTATTACATCACCGGAATGTATTAAATTGCCATCTGACTTGTAGGTAGAATATTTTAACCCAAATTCATTAAAAATGGTTTCAGCAACATCAACCCCAGCAATTATTCCCCCCACTCGAGAAATAATTTCAGCACGAGCATCAAGTTCCGGACTAATAAGAGCATTAGTAGTAATATCTTCAAAGCCAATATCTTCTTCTATCATATGCCTTAAGGCATTCTTCATGTGCATCACCTTGAATTATATTAATAATTAATATACAAATAAGATAAATAAAATTATTATAAAAGAATTTTTTAGAATTTTATAAATATAATAAATCAATTACAAAACGATTATAATAACTAGATATATTATTTACTAAATAATAAGTTTAATAAGTCTAATATTTTCAAAGTCATTACAAGTTAATGATAATTTTATTAAATCTAATATTTTTATGTTTTGAAAAATATTATGTTTAAAAAAAAAAGATTTCAATAGTTTAAAGGACGATTGAAATAAATTGAAATAAATAATTTTGATAATTTTAATAATCAGTGATACAAATGGAAATCATCTTTTTGGGCACATCATCAGCAATACCAACTAAACATCGAAATCATGCTTCTATAGCCCTAAAAGCATTTGGTGAAATTTTATTATTTGACTGTGGTGAGGGAACACAGCGCCAAATGGCCCATCTCAAATTAAGTCCTATGAAAATAAAAAAAATATTTATCAGTCATTTACACGGCGATCACATCTTAGGGCTTCCAGGAATTATTCAATCAATGGGATTTAGAGGTAGAACAGAATCCCTGGATATTTATGGGCCTCCAGGAATTCAAAATATAAAAGAAGCGATAATGAACTTTGGTTATTTCTCCCTGAACTTTGAAATAACGTTTAATGAAGTGGAAGATGGAATTGTAATAGACCATCCAGAATATAAAATTGAATGCATTCAAACTCAACATAATGTCCCTAATTTTTCTTATTCCATTATTGAAAAAAAGAAGCCTAAATTTTTAAAAGATAAAGCTATTGAGCTAGGAATAGAACCCGGCCCCGATTTTAGCAAATTACATGGTGGAATTCCAGTGAAAATAGGAAATAAAACCATTAATCCTGAGCAAGTGCTTGGAAAAAGTAGAAGTGGTATTAAAGTTGTATATTCTGGAGATACAAGGCCCTGTGATGCTTTAGTTGAGCTTGCCAAAGGTGCAGATATTTTAATCCATGAATCCACATTTGGTGATGAAGATCAAAACAAAGCTATTGAAAACTGGCATTCTACCGCCAAAGAAGCCGCTGAAGTAGCTAAAAAAGCTGAAGTAAAAAAATTAATTTTAACCCATATAAGTACCAGATATAAACAATCCAATCATCTTAAAAAATCTGCTCAAAAAATATTTGAAAATACAGTCATATCCAAAGATTTTATGGTATTAAAGGTGAACTCCCATGGAAATTAATCCTTACCTTAAAGATATAGTTATGATTCTCTTTACAATCATAGCCACGATTATAATAACTAAATGGGTAACTTACTTCCTTAAAAAAACATTCCAAAGATGGGATATTGATATTACTGTAATTCAAGTTCTTCAAGAAATTATAAACTACAGTATTTACGTCATTGCCATTAGTTTAATATTAAAAGAGCTGGGAATAGATATTACTGGCATTGCTGTCAGTTTAGGGATAGTTGGTGTGGCCGTTGGGTTTGCTTCCAGAGACATAATTGCCAATTTCATATCAGGAATGTTTATACTGGCAGATAAGAGTTTTAAAGTAGGAGATACAATTGCCGTTTCCAATCAAAAGGGAAAGGTTACCAAAGTGGGTTTTAGAGTGACCACCATAACTACTCCAGATAACAGTGTGATTACCATACCTAATTCAGCTTTTTCAACCAGTCCATACTCCAATTATACATATATGGATCGGAGAAGAGTCGATTTAGGAATTACAATCCCCTACAAATTTGATTTAGAAGAATTAACTATTGATATTGAAAAAATCCTGGAAGAATTTGATTGGGTGAATAAGAGTCCTAAACCCAAAGTAATGTTATTAGAACTTTCAGATGTGGGTGTTAAAGCAAAAATTACTGCATGGACATCTAATCCAAAACAAATGACCCATTACAGATCATTAATGGCTGAAGAGCTCAAAAAAATTTTGGTTAGGGAAAATGAATAAATATAAAACTTATTCTGTAGCTATAATTGCTGTTTGTATTGTTATTTCTTCAGGTATTGGAATAATTGGATATTATGAATTTCAGAAAATGAAAGATTCCCAGGCCGCTTTAGAGCATTATAAAACCGCGCCTAAAAACCTTCTAGATCCAGATACTAGTTCTACAAACAGTGTTTATGCCTCCAATACAGCCAAATTAATTATTCCTAAAATAGGCCTAAATTGTTGGATTCGTTCTGATACTGTAAATGCATATAACTCGGTTTATCATTATAGTGAAAGTGTTTCCCCTGGAAAACCTGGCCAATGTGGACTATTAGGACATAGAACTACATATTCTGGTCCATTTAAAAAATTAGGGACTTTAAAAGTAGGAGATCAAGTTATAATAGAAGATCTGATTCTTTCAAAAAAATACATATATAAAGTAAGTTCCAATGGAAAGGATATTCGATGGGATTATAAAACAAACCCTATAAAATTCGCCCAAAGTGGAGAAGCCCGTTTAATGTTAATTACTTGTTATCCTCCAGGAAAAAAGAGTGCGGCATGGATTACGCATTGCAAACTTGTTTCAACCGAAAATATCTAAGTAAAATTTCTATTTTTTATTTAAATTAATCTTTTATTACAATTTTGGTATTAACAATAACATAATCTATAATATTATAAAAATTTATAGCCAAGGATATATATTTATTATACTATAAGTTAAGAGAATAAATATAGTAATTAATGTTAGGAATTAGCTAGTATTAAATAAAGATTATATTAAAATTATTATAAATATTATAAAGGATTATTTAGGGCAGGTATCCCCATGAAAGATTCCGAACTCAAATCAAAGTTAGAAAAAGCCTTAGCTAGTGTAAATAGTATCACTGGAGTAGATGGGACATTAGTTGTAGACAATCAGGGAGAGATTTTATACAGCAACCTTTCATACAAGGATGTGGATCTTTTTGGATCTATGGCCAATATCATTAGCAGTTCCTCAGAAAAGCTACTCGATTTAAGTAAAGAAGGTCAAATTGAAAGAGTTCTTGTTGAATCTGTTAGAGGAAAAGCACTTTTTTTAAGCCTCAGAAAAGCTCATTTAGTAGTTTTAACGAATATTAAAGCAAATATTGGGATGGTTATTCTTTCTTCTAAAAAATCAGCTAATTTAATAAAAGAAATGAAAGAAATAAGGGACATATCCGATTATGTAGAAATTGAGCCTATTCCAGAACCTGTTGCTGAGGTTAAAGTCGATTTAAAAGCAGAGTCCAAACCGTCTAAAGAATTAAAAGTAGAAGAAGAGATAACAGTTCCACCAGTTAAAGAAGTGGAACGAGAGATTATTGAAGCTAGCAATGAATCTAAAGTATCAAAAAGTCCTTCACAAGCTACAGCAGATTATTTAAAAGATCAAACGGATACAGAAATATTATCCTCACAAAAATCTTTTGAATCATCTGAAGAAATTAAAAAACCTCCAGAAATAGATGTTGTTAAAAAATTAGATATTAAAGGCCCATCTAAAGAATCAGAGGATTTGAAACCTCAAAAAATGGAAATACCAGTTATAAGACCACCATTATCATTCCCCCCACTGCCTGAAAGCGTTTCTGTTCCTGAAAATCTAGAAGAAAAGTCCAGATTAATTACGGATATTTATGAATCCGTACTTCTGGCCATGTCCATTGGGGCCAGCAAAATTATGGGAACTGCACCAGCCAGAGGAATGCTTAAAAATTCAATTCCCTATGATGATTGTCCTGAATTATTAGATGGTGTGGATGTGAGAAGTAATTCGGCACTACAGTTCGATATAATCCGGAAAAACCTCGAAAAATTCCCATTAGAAGAGCGAAGTGAAAAAACAATTGATGATTTCACCATTATAATATCTTCCATTACCGACAAATACGGCAGAGTAATGGGATATGATGCATTTAGGGGAATGATTAGGCAAGAATTCAAAAAGATATATGATTCTTTTGGCCCCGCTATGGAAGAGCTGGGAATAAAAGAAAAAATACATCCAGAGCTTAGAAAACTTTTAGTTTCTTAAATATCTCTAAAAATATAAAAAAATAAGAAATAAAAAAGTAAAAAAATAATTTCATTTTTTTTTATATATGTTTAATAATTCTTTAAATTAAAATTATTATAATATTTTTATTTTACTTTTAATTTAATCTATTAATCTAATTTAGCCAAATAAAAAAACTTGAAAGATTTTTATATGTGTTCTAGCCTAATTATAATAAAATCATTATTTAATCTATATTAATATAAATTAAAATTATTAATGACCTAATACTATTATAAATCAATAATCCACGATTATTAAATGATTTTAGATGAAGATCTTGACAATTTTATTGATATCGTGAATAATATAGGAATATATAAATCTTAATACTCTGTTAATTTATCTTCAACTCATTAATACTGAGCTTATTATCTTTCAAATCGTATAAGGCGATAAAATGATTAATCAACTACAGAAAGAGATTATAAAACTTAAAAAAGAAAAAAACGCAATCATATTATCCCACAATTACCAACCCGGAGAAATACAAGAAATTGCTGATTTTATTGGTGATTCCCTGGAACTTTGTATAAAGGCCTCCAAAATAAAAGATAAAGACCTTGTGGTTTTCTGTGGAGTAGATTTTATGGCGGAAACGGCATTTATTCTGAACCCAGATAAAAAAATTGTGATACCTGATGCAGATGCAGAATGTCCCATGGCCCATATGCTCCCTGCAGAAGAAGTTAAGAAAGCTAAAAAAGTTTATCCAGATGCTGCAGTTGTTCTCTATGTCAATACACTAGCAGAAGCTAAAGCTGAGGCCGATGTTCTTTGTACCTCTGCCAATGCACTTAAAGTAGTGGAAAGTCTAAAAGAAGACACCATTTTATTTGGACCTGATAGAAATCTGGCATGGTTTGTATCTCAGCATACGGATAAAGAAATAATCCCCATACCCGAAAAGGGACATTGCTACGTCCACAAAATGTTCAATCCAGCCGATATTTTAATCATGAAGGAAAAATATCCTGATGCTGAAGTTCTGGTGCATCCAGAGTGCGATCCTGAAGTTCAAGAAGTTGGAGACCATGTTTTAAGTACCGGTGGGATGTTAAAACAGGTTCAAGAATCTTCTAAGGACACATTTATAATCGGGACTGAAGTAGATATGAGTACCCGAATCAAAAGAGAAAATCCGAAAAAGAACCCAATACCTGCTTTTGACGAGGCCATTTGTGAAAATATGAAACTTCATAGCCTGGAAAAAGTAAAAAATTCTCTTTTAAATGAAGAATTTATAGTTAGTGTTCCGGAAGATATTGCTTCTAAGGCCTTGAAGGCTGTGGAAAAAATGTTAGAACTCTCTGGATAATAGGGAATTTAATTAATTATGTAAGAATAATTAAATAATTTCTTTAATTATTCTTAAAATTTACCTAATAATTCTTACATTAATAATTTATTTTTATCATTATATTAAATTAATATGAAATTAGCATACTATTAAGAAAAAAAATTAAGGATTTTTGAAGTTATTTGTGTGGGCCATGATTGCAAACCAGTACATAGAAAGTTTCTGGTCTTTTTTCTTATAATCTGGAAATTTAAGATGGATTATTTGCCAAAAATCCTTATTATGACCAAATTCAAGCAAATGGCTTAATTCGTGAAAAACTATATACTCTATAAGATCCCCCGGAAGATATCTCAGCCTAGTATTAAATTTAAGGTTTCTTTTGCCATCACAGCTCCCCCATCTTTTTTTCATTTGGCGAAAAGAAATATTTCCGGGATTTAGTTCCATGATCCCAGAATAATATTCTACCCAAAGGTGAATTTCAGTTTTTAGATCATTTTCACTCCGATTCATGTTTAAATAACAAGTCTTTGACTTTTCAATTAGATCTAACTTATTATAAATCCAATTTTTATGCTTTTCAATAAGTTTTTTGTGATCTTTATAGTTTTTTGGTAAAATTAAAACTAAGCTTCCCGTTTTAAATTCCATACGCGGGTTTTTAATTTTTCTACGAATAATAGTGTATTCAATCTCCATATTCTCAATTAAAATATTTTCGCTCATTTGAATCCTTTTTAGTGTTATAATTTAGTTGATCTCAATTAATAAATTTAATAATCAAAAATACTGGCTTTAAGAAGCAAATTCAAGGAAAATTGCAACTTTTCTAATAAAATTTATTTGTCTTGAAAAATAAAATAGTATCTATATAATAATTTATATTGTTTATTCGGTATTTATCATAGGGGGTTTTTTAATGCTTTTCATGATTGGGAAACATGAAGTTAAAGCAGAAGTTGAAAAAAGGCAAAAAATTAAGTCAAAACATACTGGAAGGACACTAGAAAAACTAAAAATACATTTTCAGGTTTATAATCAAAAGAAAGTTCCAGAAACAATTTTTTCCAAAGAAAACAGAAAGCCATGGATAGTTAAAAATTCTTCATATTATTATACTGAAGGAAATCCAGTAATTCGATATATGCTAGAAATAGAAGAAATTGAAGATCTTAAAATAGATTATCTGGAATTAAACAATTTAAATATTAAACCAAAAGATTATAATGAAAAAATAGATGGTTCAAAAGGCGATTCTCTGATTATAAAGGCCATAGCTGAACTAAAACTAGATGCCTGGAAAAAGATTGAAGAATTATACTATCAAAAAGGATATTTTAAGGTTATTAGAAGTGGTATTTCTAAAGAAACAAAGGATATGCGTTTTGAAAGAATCATATGGTCTAGAAATGAAGATGTGATTAAATGTGCATTATTGTTATATGAAGATATTTATGACACATTTAAAAGTTACTCACCCATCAATCCAGAATTAGAAGCCTTGAAAAAAGATTTGATAAAAAATGATAATACTCTTGATTTTTTGATTAAAAAACTCCTTGAAAAAAATATTTTGAACAATAATGATATGGAGAGCCTGCAGATATGCCAAAAGGCCATAAATACGCTTAAATTTGGAGAAGTTGAAGATTTAGAAGAATTTTTACGTGTTTATAAAATTTAGTTCATTAAAGTATAGCTTAATTAAATTGATTATTCCATAATAATATTATAACTCAGTAAATATTTTTATTAGATTAATAAATTTAGTTTGATTGAGTAATAATCAAACATACGTTAAGAATATGATTATAACGTACTATGGAGGAAATTTAATGGATAATGAAGAAATAATAAAGCTTTTAAACATTGATTTTGTTCATGAACTGGAAGCTACCATGGTTTATGCCTATAATTCATTTATTATTAAAGATTGTGAAGTCAGCCGACTTACAGAGGCCATATCTGTAGATGAAATGAGACATATGTGGTGGTTAGCCGATTTAATAGTTAAAAGGGGAGGCAAACCAACTATGGAACATAGAGAATTAGATTTCAGTTCTGATGATTTAATAACTCAACTAAAACTTCAAATTGAAAAAGAAACCGAAGGCATCGATGAATACCAAAGGCAAGTTGAAATAATTGATGATGAAGAAGTAGTTGGTGTTTTAAAACATATTATAGATGAAGAAAAACGTCACCGAAAAGAATTCAATGAACATTTAAAAAATATTGGTTAAAAATCCTTAATTTTCTATTATACTATTTCATTTTTATTTTAACTAAATTATTTCCTTATTTGCGAGGCCAAATATGCCAGAACTACCAAGTTTAGAAATATTCAAGCAATATTTTGATTCAACATCCTTGAATCAGGAAATAAAAGAAATTAATATCAATAACCCCGAAATACTTTTTGATATATCTGAAAATAATATAAAAGAATTGGTAAATAGATATTTTGTTTCCAGTTCAAGATATGGAAAATATCTCTTTGCATCAACTTCAGATAATAAATTCCTGATTTTTCATTTTGGTATGACTGGTTTTTTTAAATATCATCCAAAAAATGAAGGAATCAATCCCCATAGCAGAATTTCATTTTTATTTAAAAATGGTAATGTCTTAGATTTTGATGATTCAAGAAAATTCGGTAAAATTAGTATTAGTGAAAATATCTCTGATTTTATTAATAAAAAGAATTTAGGGCCTGATGCATTAGAAATAAGTTTATCATCATTTAAAAAATTGTTTAAAAGAAGAAGTGGGCATATAAAACCTCTTTTAATTAATCAGCAATTTTTAGCAGGGATAGGGAACCTATATGCTGATGAAATATTATTTCAAAGCGGAATACATCCTTTAAAAAAGGCCGATCAGATAGAAAATGATGAGCAGAATAAATTATATGATAATATGGTCTGGGTTCTAAAAAAGGCCATAGAAGTTAATGATAGTCCCCGCAATTTTCCTGAAAATTTCCTATTGGCCCATCGATACCCTAAAGGAGAATGTCCTAATGGTGAGAAATTAGATATAATAAAGGTTGGAGGCCGTACCACCTATTACTGTCCAAACAAACAGAAATTATGATATAATTATAATTAATAAGTATTATTATCATGGAAATATGATAAACAGGACTGATCTGAATTTCATATTAACCAAATTAAATAATAATTAATGAATTATTTAAAAAAATATTTAAAAGTGTTGTTATGGCAAAAATACTTGATCAGAAAAGCTCTTTCTATGTCTTAGCAGTTGTTGTTATGGGAGCTTTCCTAATACCATATATGGGTGCGGCATTAAATGTTTCTCTCCCATCCATTGGGCGAGAATTCTCATTAGACTTGGTTATTTTAGGATGGATACCCACCGCATTCATATTAGCCAATGCTGCATTAATACTGCCTTTTGGGCGTTTAGGAGATATTTATGGGAGAAAAAAGATTTTCACCTTGGGTGTTGGTTTATTTACATTTGCCTCATTTATGGCTTTTTTCTCCCCATCAGCAAATTATTTGATAGTATTCAGTTTCATGCAAGGTGTGGGTTGTTCTATGATATTCGGTACGGGGGTGGCCATACTAAGCTCAGTATTTCCCCTGGGGTCTCGGGGAGAGTATTTTGGAATTTATGTGACCTCAGTTTATATTGGACTTCTGACCGGGCCATTATTAGGTGGTTTTTTAACCCAGACCTTTGGTTGGAGAAGTATATTTTTATTTAATATACCTGTTGGTTTGATAATCCTTGTTTTAATCTTTTTAAAAATAAAAACCGATTGGATAGGTTCTAAAGGAGAAAGTTTTGATTTAAAGGGGACCTTGGTTTATGTGCCCACCATAATAATTCTTTTATATGGTTTTACCAACATATTTAGTACTTATGGACAGTTATTAGTAATTTTAGGACTTTTATTGTTAGTAGGATTTATAATTTTAGAGTTAAAAACACCAAAACCGATTATTAATCCCAGAATATTTAAAAAAGTTGTTCCAGCTATTTCTAGTGCATCTACTCTTTTAATGATAACTTCAACTTCAGCTATCTGGACTTTAATAAGCCTTTATCTGCAATACGTCCAATCTTTGAGTCCCGTGGTTGTAGGAATATTGCTAGTCATTCAGCCACTCACTGTGGCATTAGTATCACCATTTGCAGGTAGGCTTTCTGATAGAATCTATGGTGCCCCCATTGCATTAGTCGGCATAATATTATCCTGCATTGGACTATTATTAGCAATTTTTATTGGATTTGAAACCAGCATGACATATATAATTGCTTTATCAATAATTTTAGGTCTGGGAAATGCATTATTTTCTTCCCCAAACACCAATATCTTTATGAGTTCCATTGATCGCGAGTTTTATGGTTCCGCATCAGCAGTCATGTCCACAGTGATTTTTACTGGTCAGCTTTTAAGTTTAGGTATTTTGCTTTTAATATTTTCCGGGACCTTGGGAGGATTAGAAGTTATTCCATCCCAATTTGCAGCATTTATATCCAGCCAAAAGATTACATTTTCCATATTCTTTATTCTAAGCATTATAGGGACTATTTTAATATTTTTACTGGTTTTAAAAAAGAGGCCGGATAAACAATATAATTAGAAAAAAGAATTAAATAAATAGAGACATTGTTAAAAAAAGATTATCAAGTTATTCTTCCAGAACTGCCGACAAGAAAACAGTCATTTCAATCTCATCTCGAGCAATAAAATCTTCTGGTTTAATAGCTGCATCATTAGATCCAAAGGGGAAATATTCTTTTTTATAATAAACCATTATCATTAGATAACCCGAAACTATCTCTGTTTCTTCATCCAGATTCTCAATCAATTTCTTCTGAGAATCATCATCCAATCCACTGACCTTATATTTTACGTAATTTAACTCTTCTAGATTTTCGTCATCAGATTCTTTTTTGCCATAATCAACTACTTTTACCAGCATATTAAAACCCTCCTAAAAAAATTCCTTCAAAAAGGCAATTATATTATTTTCAACTTTATAAAGATCTTTTGTACCGATATGGCCACATATTGAATCAAACAATGCAATTTTAGAATTTTTAATCATTTTTGACATAGGTATAGCATCCTGTGATGGTGGAAAATACTGATCCTGATTAATGGCCAGAATAAGAGTTTTTGCAGTTATCTTTGAAAGTTCATTCTCCAAATCAAAACCCATTGCTGCATTGTTTCTCCATATTATATCATTAGCATCGGTAAAGCTTCCTTCAATACCCATTTGATTCATATATTTTAATATATCTTTATTTTCTAATTCATAGCGATAATAATCTTTAGAAAGACCAAACATGTACATAAACTCTGAAACAATGCGAGTGACTCTTTCCGGGTTTTTCTCATAATTTCCATTATCATATTCTGGATCTTTTTCAATTAAAGAATTCATGAAATAGAAATTGGCAAAATTAAGGCCTTTGACTTGGTAGCTACTTACTAATGGAATTAAAAAATCCATATAATCCGCATAATTTACGGCCCAATTGAGAGCCTGAAAACCCCCCATAGATGTCCCAATGACTCCTTTTAGATGTTCGATACTGAATTTTTCCTTCAGAAGCTCATGGTGAAAATTAACCATATCATTTAGAGTGTATTTTGGAAAATTAGGCCCTAAAGACGTGGTGGACGGTGCAGAAGACCCTGGTGATCCTAATGCTGTGGGCGAAATTATAAAA
>DAWK01000096.1:11828-28922 GCA_002509745.1 Methanobacteriaceae archaeon UBA349
TTTTTTATATTCCAAGACAATTTAAAAACCTTTTTTTAGTTAATTAATTAATAATTAGAAATTAAAGTTATATATTAAAAGTAGGTATTAGAAATAAGTTTATGATAAATGATTTAGACCAATTCAATGTCCCCTTCATAGACATGGATACAAATAACCGGGCATTTACCGGCAGCATCAACACTGCAACCAATATCATCCAGTTCTTTAATTTGTATGTCACCTTCCATTTTAGAATCAATTAAAGAAGATATTCCATCGTCTCCAAATTTCCAAAGATCATTACAAGCCTCAATACAGTTTCCACAAGATATACACATTGTACGGTCCATTTCAACTCGATAATTTGCCATATATTCACCTTAATTACATTAGTAGTCTTATAAAATAGGTTTGAAGTTTCAATTATTTATAAATACCTCAAATAAAACAAATAATATGGGAGATAAGTTTTATGCTAAAAATTGAAGAAGTTATAGAATTACAAGAAAAATTGATTATCATTTACAAATATATTTCACAAAAAAGGATGTTTAATAAATTCTACTTCTCCGGAATGGAAGATCAGATTCCTTCTCGCGATTTGAGCAGTAATCCTATGGTAAATGAAATTGTGGAACTGGAAGATGCTGAAAGCATGTTAAAAGAATCTATATTAGAATTAGAAGAAATGTTACCATCAAATTTTAAAGAAGATTATGATCCAGACGATTTTGATAATGAATTCCAATATATACTATTTAAAAATAATCCAGACGCATTATATGTGAAATATCAATTAAAAGACTGCGAAGAAATTGAAAAACTAGATATTAGTGCTTTGATGGGACTTATAGAATAAATTATATATTTTTTAATGTTTATTTAACTTGCATATTAATTTCATCATCTAGAATATGATATTATCACTATAATAATTAATTAATCCCGATACTCGTGAAAATATTAGAAAAACATTTTCAAGGCAAAAAATGGAGGAGTTAAATCATGCAAGCAGAAACACAGACCAAAAGTGAAATCCTGGATTTAATGAACGAATATAAGAAAGCATATGCTGAAAAAAATATTAATAGTATAATTAAGATCATTCCCGAAGATGATGATATGATCTTTGTGGGAAGTGGACAAGACGAATGGGTACAGGGATTTGAAGAAATTAAGAAAGGTTTTGAAAGAGATTTTGAGCAGGCAGATTCTATAAATATTGAATTTAGCAAAATCCCAGTTTTTGGCAATGGCAATGTGGCCTGGACAACCACCACTATGAATATGGAAATAAAAATAAATGGAAATGATCTGAATTTAAATGGGCGTTTATCAGTAGTATTTGAAAAAAGAAATGATAATTGGCTAATTGTCCAACTACATTATTCTATGGCAGTTGTAGAACAAAAAACAGGCCAATCTTATCCAAATAAATAAATTATTTTTAACCCTTGAAAGAATCCCTGAATCCTTTAAAAACATCTTTAGCCGACTTAATTAATGGGTTTTTGATTTTATCTGCATTTTTTAGGTTTTCCAATCTTCTTATTCTGAAATAAATTGGAGGATGGGGGTCCCACATAATCCAGCTGGAGATCCTATAAGAAGGCATTCTTTCAAACTGCAATCGACTGTATCCAATTTTTCGAAGGGCCTCGGCTAATATTTCTGGTTTCCCGATGACTTTGGCCGATAAAAGATCTGCGCGAGCCTCAAAAAACTTAGCAACAAAGAAAATAAGGCCCATGGCCACCAATATATAAATAATGGGAGATATTAGAACCAGCGGAAGTAAAATAGTCAGACGCAGAATAAATTCACCAGAAACAATACTAAGAAGAATTATAGGGTCTCTTCCCACCAAATGACCCATTTCATGACCAATAACACTTAATATTTCTTCTTCGTCTAATTGTACCAGTAAACCAGTAGTTATAAGCACTAATCCCCTACTAGGGCTGGGGCCCGTGGCTGCCGCATTGGGAAGCATGTTATTAGAGACAATTATTTTAGGAACATCTATTCCAAATTTATCTGATGCTTCTTTAACAATATTATAAACATTTATTACTCTTGAACGCTGTCTAGAAGAGCTACAATGAAACCCATATTTAGAGAGTACCTTTTCACTAATTTCGCATGTCGGAGACTCACCTATTGCCAGACTAGCATCATAAATCTCTTTTTTAACTTTCATTAGTGCATTTTCACCTAAATTTTCCTTGAAAAATTTGGATTCATTATCCGGCATTTGGTACTGTATAATGTGAATATTAGGATTTACAGGAGTTATTTTCCATTCTCCCATCCTCATGTAAATTTTATCTGAAAGTAAGACAATTAATAGCTGTATTAGGAGTATGAAGATTACTGCATAAAATCCAATTAAAATAAAAAGAATTATATTAATTCCAAAAAATAAAATAAAAAATAAGAGCATGCTACTTCCAAAAAGACTTTTAGAAGCTTTTTTTCTAATGGAAGGAGTTTTTTCTGGAATAATCTCCTGACCTTCTGACCAGGCAAAATAAATAGTTGATTGGCGAATGTTTTCCTCATAAATCTGTACGGCCACGAAAATGTCTTCTGCCAGTTGATCCAAAACAGTTTTAGGAACATTTCCTTCAGGGGTTAAAGTAACGTGAATTTCCGCTCCAGATTCGATTTTACCATACACAAAATAGGCCTTAGATGAATTATTTGTTTTTTGATTATCTCCCTGGCTTTTTGAGTCGTTAAAATTGCCTGAAATTCCATTTGAAGTTTTATCATCAGATAAACTTGAATCCAAAACAAAAGATAAACCTTTAGAATGGCTGTTTTTTATACTTGAAAAACGATCTGGTTGTGGAAATAAGTAATATTTATATATGAAATCTAGAATAGCAGTATGATAATCCGGTGAAACTTCAGTTTCAATTGTGAAATTTAAAGGGTTTATCATTAAAATTTCGCCTTGAGAAGATTATTATTAAATTAGCTAAAAATATGTTATAATTGCTTTTTAATAATTTTAGTTATCTTAAATTAGAAAAGAATTTTAAATTCTTTTTTCGATAATTTATTCTTAATTAATTATAGATTTTAATTTTTCTAATTATTAAAATATTGTAATAATTTAAAATTATTAAAAAAATTAATTTAATTATTTTTAATTAAGTATTCTTTTCTGGTCTTTCTGTATCTTCAGTAATCTGTCTTTTTAAAGTATATTTTTCTATTTTTTATTTAGTTTTTGAGTTCTGAAAAGAGGGCAATTTACTTAAATTTATTTGCTTTAAGGACCCAGTTAATATTTATGAAATTCATATCATCTGAAAATCCATCTGCTTCAGAAACTTTCAAATTAATAGATGACGGACTGCGAAAAAGAGCACTGGTAATGGTTTTCGCTTGTTGTAAAGCCACCTATGAAGGAAGGGCTAGAAGTCGTCTGGGCTCTGGAGAAAGAGTCATTATGTTAAAACCAGATGGTGCTTTTCTAATTCATCAAGATCGCAAACTCGACCCCGTGAACTGGCAACCTCCTAAATCACGATCAAAAGTGAAAATGAAAGATGGTGCAGTATATCTAGAAAGCATAAGAAGAGCTCCTGAAGAGCGACTGGAAGTGGAAATTAAAAAGGCCCATTTAGTAACTTACTATCTGGCTGAAGACTCACAAGATCTGGAAGTGGCAGGTCATGAAAAAGACATGGGAAAAATGATATGGAAATCGCCCGAGATAATTGAAAAAGGTTTTAGGCCAACCGATAAAGAATATCAAACTTCAAAAGGATTTATAGACATTCTAGGGAAGGATAAAGATGGTTCTTTGATGATATTAGAATTAAAAAGTAGAAAAGCCGGGATCAGTGCAGTTAAACAGCTTAGAAGATACTTAAAAGATTTTGAAGATGACAAAGGGAAAATTAGAGGAATATTAGTGGCACCCTCAGTTACTGATGATGCTATGGAGCTTTTGGAAGAAGAAGGCCTTGAATTTAAATCTGTAGAACCTCCCAGAGAATTAAGTATTGATAAAAAAGTTACTTTAGATTTCTTCTAGAGTCATAGAAATATTAATTATTCTATGAATAATAATCACATTATAAGATATTATGAAATAAATATCCTGATGATAAAATAATCTTGGAGATAAAATGAATAGTAAAATAAAATTAGCTCTTTGCCAGATGAAAGTGGTTGACAATAAAGAGCATAATATAAAAAAAGCCTTGGAGATGATTAAAGAGAGCTCAATCAACAATGCAGATCTGGTTATTCTTCCTGAGATGTTTAATTGTCCTTATGAAAATTCCAAATTTGAAGAATATTCAGAAACATTCGATGAAAGTCCCACTCTGGCAACTATATCCTCTGCATCTTCTGAATTCAAAATACATATTATAGCTGGATCCATTCCCGAAAAAACAGAAGAAGGGATTTACAATACTAGTTTTATTTTTAATGATAATGGCGAAATAATTGGTTTTCACCGGAAAATGCACTTATTTGATATAGACATCCCCGGTAGAATTACTTTTAAAGAATCAGATATTTTAAAGCCCGGCCAAGAAATTACCGTTGTGGATACAAACTTCGGAAAAATTGGAATTGGCATATGTTATGATATTCGGTTTCCAGAGTTATCTCGAATTATGGCCCTCCAAGGAGCTAATATTCTAGTATTTCCTGGTGCATTTAATCTTACTACTGGGCCTGCCCACTGGGAAACATTAATTAGAACTCGGGCCATAGATAATCAAGTTTTTGTTGCAGCTGCCTCTCCAGCAAGTAATAAGAGTTCCAATTATGTGGCTTATGGTCATTCCATGGTTTGCGATCCCTGGGGAGAGATTATAAGTAAAGGAAATTTTGAAGAGAGGATTATTTACGCAGAATTGGATCATAATATAGTAAATAATGTTCGTGAGGAACTTCCAATTTTAAAAAATCGTAGAACCGATATTTACCATTTAAACTGGAATAAATAAAAATAAATTGATTTAAAAAGATTTTTTTATTCCTTAATATTGTTAAGTTATAGTATTTGATAACCGTTAGTCTATACTTAAGTTAGTTGTTTTACCAATTGTCGGAACAACTACGATAATATCCACATCACATATCATTAAATGAAGTATAGAAATTTTGCTTCGATTTGGTGATGGACATTCTCAATTAAATAGATAGAATTTCTAAAGTCATTAATCATTAGAATTAATTAATGTCATTATGTAATTAATTCATCTATAAAAACTCAAATTTAAGATAATCATTTAATTACAAAAAATACAAAGCAACTAAAATAAAAAAATAAAAAAAATAAGATATGGATTAAAAATAAAAAAGTTTAAGAACTCTGTATTTTTTTTAAAGCTTTATTGGCTGCTTTTTTAAAGTCTTTATCCTTTTCTTTTCTACGGGCCTTTTTAATAGGATCAATAGCTCCCTCATCACCCAAATCTCCTAAAGAACGAAGTACTGACAATTTTACTCCCCAGTCTTCATCATCTAAAGCTTTAGTCAGTGACTCCAAAGCTTTTTTGTCTCCTAATTCACCTAAAGATCTTGCAGCAACTTTTCTAACTCCCCAGTCTTCATCATCCAGAGCATTTATAAAATATTCCACTGCAGAAGGACTCCCAATTTTTTTTAAAGCAAAAGTAGCATATCTTCGGATTTCGCCCTCTTCCTCATTAATCATGTTTATTAAAGGATCTACTGCAGATTCACCTACATTTCCCAGGGCTTGTGCTGATTTAAATCTTACCTGAGGATTTTCATCCTTAAGTGCTGCGATTAATGGTTCAATAATTTCATTATTAGATTCATCATTGGATATTTCAGCCAGACTGTCAGCGGCCTGTTTTCTTATTTTCGGGTCTTCATCCTGTAGTTGTTTTATAAGGTCGTTAATTTCAATTTTAGAATCTGCCATAAAATCACCAATTAAATTTTTATTATTTTTATTAGTTAATTATACAATTTATTATAATTAATTTATATAATTCATTTATTAATAGTAGCTAGAAGGGTTAAATTAATTATTTATTCTTATCATATATAGTATCAAAGAAATATTTCTTAATCAAAGTACCTATTCAAAGTCACTAGTAAATTATAAAAATTTACTATATAAAATTTAACTAAATCAAAGATTCAATGATATTATTATTTTATTTTAGGCCTTTAAAAACGGAGAAAATAAATTTGCATCATAATAACTCCACTATAATCAATAATGTTCAAATAATAGATTTGGCTCTTAAAATAGATGATTATCTAATAATTTCAGATTTGCATTTAGGATATGAGCAATCCTTAAATACTGAAGGATTAATGATTCCTAAATTTCAGTTTGAGAAAATATTGAAGCGCTTAGAAGAAATAAACAATATATCTCCTTCTAAAAAAATTGTAATCAATGGGGATCTAAAGCACGAATTTGGAAAAATCACCCTTCAGGAATGGAAAGAGGTGAATGATTTTTTATTGTATTTACAAGATAATTTTGAGGAAATAATTTTAATTAAAGGAAATCATGATAATTTTATTCCCTACATTGCAAATAAGCTGGATTTACAAGTAAAAGAAACATTCAGCATTGAAAATTTTCTAATACTACATGGACATAAAATACCTGAAAATCTGGAAGATATAAAAGAAGATACGCTAATTATAGGTCATGAACACCCATGTATAGGCCTTCGCAGTGGTGAAAGGGTTGAAAAAATAAAATGCTTCCTTAAAGGAGAATTTAAAGGTAAAAATATAATTGTTATGCCTTCATTTAACTTTGTAAGTGAAGGTTCAGATATTTTACATGAAAAACTGCTCTCACCGTTTCTAAAAAATAGACCAATTGATAATTTTGAGGCCTATGGTGTTGAAAATTTTGAAGTATTCTCCTTTGGAAAAATAAAGAATATAATCAAAGCTAGCCAGCAATTTATTTAATTTGAATTTAAATTGATTTGATATAAAAGATTCACATGATGTCAAAAATATTTAATGAAATATCTCAATAATAGGCCAATTACTTAAAATAAGATACCATGATAAGCAAACAGGAGAAAATATACTCTGAAAAAGAGATTTATAAAAATTTACACCCCTGGGTTAGTGAGTGGTTTAAGGGTAAGTTTGATTCTTTTACTCCTGCCCAGAAATATGCTATAATGGACATTCACCAAAAAAAGAATGTTCTTATATCCTCCCCTACGGGTTCAGGTAAAACACTTACTGCTTTTCTATCTATAATTAGTGAACTCACCACCCTGGCCGATAAAGGCCAGTTAGAAGATAAAGTTTACTGTATCTATATATCACCATTAAAGGCCCTGGATAACGATATTGAAAAGAATCTAGAAGAACCATTAAATGAAATTGAAGAAATGGCCCAAAAACATGGTAAAAATTTGGGGATCAGAAAAGCGGTGCGTACTGGAGATACAACACCATACCAACGCTCTAAAATGCTAAAAATACCCCCACATATTTTAATAACCACTCCAGAAACTCTTTCCATTTTACTGGTAGCTCCCAAGTTTAGAGAAAAGCTTTCCCAGGTTAAATACGTTATCATAGACGAAATACACTCTCTGGCCGAGAATAAAAGAGGAGTGCATCTTTCTTTGAGTTTGGAAAGACTACAGCATTTAATTGGAAATTATACTCGAATCGGGCTATCGGCCACAGTTTATCCCTTAGAAAAAGTGGCCAGTTTCCTGGTAGGTTATGAATACGGAGTGGTAAGAGATTGTCTGGTGGTGGACATTAATTATTTGAAACAGCTCGATATAGAAGTTATATGTCCCGTAGATGACATAATAGCTGCAGATCCAGAAGAAATGAATAATGCCATGTACGATCTGCTGGATAATCTAATTAGTCAACACAAAACCACTTTAATTTTCACCAACACCCGTAGTGGTACGGAAAGCGTGGTATTCAACCTCAAAAAACGTTTTTCAGAAAGTTACCACGGTGAAAACATAATGGCCCACCATTCTTCGCTTTCTAAAGAGATTCGATTAGAAGCTGAAAACAATCTGAAAGATGGAAAACTCAAAGTGGTGGTATCTTCCACATCACTAGAACTGGGAATTGATATTGGTTACATTGACCTGGTAATACTGGTAAGCTCTCCTAAATCTGTTTCACGGGCTCTTCAAAGAATTGGAAGAAGTGGCCACCGATTACATGATAAATCTAAAGGTAAAATAGTGGTAGTGGACCGTGACGATCTGGTGGAGTGCTCTTTAATTCTTAAGAATGCTGTGGAAGGAAAAATAGATTCTATAAATATACCCGCAAATTGCCTGGACGTTTTGTCCCAGCACATCTATGGAATGGCCATTGAAAACAAATGGGATATCGATTATGCTTATGAAGTAATAAAGAAGAGTTATTGTTATAAAAATCTTTCAGAAAAGGATTATTTCAGTGTTTTAAGTTACATGGCGGGAGAATATACTAGTTTAGAAGAAAGATATGTTTATGCTAAAATTTGGGTGGATTACGATCAAAATCAGTTTGGTAAAAGAGGAAAACTGGCTAGAATGCTTTATTCCACTAACATTGGAACCATACCCGACCGCACTGCCGCCGTGGTGAAATGTGCCGGTCAGGTTGTAGGTAGAGTAGAAGAAGACTTCATGGAAAAGCTTCAAAAAGGTGACACTTTTGTTTTAGGGGGAAATATTTACCGTTTTAACTATGCTCGAGGAATGAGTATTAATGTTAGTCCATCGTCAGGCCCGCCCACTATTCCTTCATGGTTTTCAGAGCAGCTGCCATTATCTTTTGATCTTGCCCTGGATATTCAACGTTTTAGAGCAATAATGGAAGGTAAATTCTATTATGGGCGAAGCAAAGAGGAGATTATGGAATTTATACACGATTATCTCTATGTTGATTATAATGCTGCCAATTCTATTTATCACTATTTCAGGGAACAATACCTTTATGTGGGCATTCCCAGCAATAAAAGACTTCTGGTAGAATTTTACACTGGTTTTGGTGGGCGAAAATTCGTGGTTTTCCACAGTTTGTTTGGTAGAAGAGTTAATGACGCTCTATCTCGAGCAGTGGCTTATGTAATTGCCAAAAAATACAAAAGAGACGTGATGATTTCTGTTTCAGATAATGGATTTTATCTAAGTTCTGAAGGAAAAATTAGTGGTTTAGAAGGATTTAAAGATCTGAATTCAGAAAATTTAGTGGAAATTCTTATTAAAGCCATCAATAAAACAGAGACCCTTGCCAGTAGATTTCGACACTGCGCTGGAAGGTCTTTAATGATTTTAAGAAGATACAAAGGCCAAGAAAAGTCCGTGGGCCGGCAACAGGTCAAAGGAAAGATATTACTTAAATTTGTGCAGGACCTGGATGATGATTTTTCCATTTTAAAAGAAGCTCGCCGGGAAGTAATTGAAGATTACATGGATGTTAAAAATGCAGAAAGAGTCTTGCAATGGATAGAAAGTGGGCAGATGGAAATAAAGCAGATAAATACTAAAATACCATCTCCTTTTGCATTTAATCTTGTTGTTCAGGGATATTTAGACGTTTTAAAATATGAAGAAAGAATAGAATTCATAAAGAGAATGCACCAGGCCATTGTAAAAGAGATTGGTGGCTGATTTAGATTTATTTTATTACAACAATTTTATTTCTATCATTTAACTATCCTTAGCATTTCATTTCCTCCCCTTCGAAACTGGTAATCTACTTCTACTATTTCAGTTTCCATACTTTCAGGTAAGTTTTTAATTAATTTATCCACAAAAATAGATTTTTTTCCTTTATTTTTTACCAATGGATAAATTCGCACTTCATTAGATGATACTCGAACCATTTCCTCAACTGCACTCAGATGAAAGTTCCAATTCAAACGGTGGTCATATATAAACAAAAGGTGTGCACACAACACCATATCAAAACTATTATCTTCAAAGGGTAATTGGGTTAAATCTGCTTTAATATATTTCTTTCCCATATACAATTTATAATCTCTGTTAAAATCCAAACAAGATTGCATACGATGGCTTTTTAGATCATCAAGATTTTTAAAAAAACTCCAGATAAATTCCTCTTCCATTTTTCCTAATGAGTTAACCAGTGCCATTAAATGTTCTTTACACCTTTTTTTTAGAAATTCAGGATCTTTATCATATAATATATCAACTGCAGATGCATCTATACCATTTTTTGATAAAAAATGGGTAAATGAACTGGCCCCAGATGCACAGTCTAAAATTTTTTTGTTATCTAATTTTTCCAAATCCAAATCAAACATTTTTAAATATTCCGCCCAGCTACGGCCTATGAATATTGGTCCTTCAATTTTAAACTGTGAATCCATATATTAATCTCCTTAATTAATATTTTAAAAATCAAAAGAATATAAATAATTTTAAATTACCTAATATAACCGATAGATTTATATATGATGGCTAGTACATAAGCAATTGTGTGTAGTGAACACACATCACCCCCTATTTGTAGCCCTTCAACATCAAGTTATTATTTTTGTTGTGGCTCAAAAACAAAATGCTTCCAGAGATAGCACCTCCCTATTTTCACTCCTAACAACCCCTTTTTATTTCTATCTCTGGAAGCTTTTCCATTTAGTAGCTTTATAATTCATTTTGGACATTATAAACCCACATAATATTATTTTTGAAAATTTAATTTCTATTTTCCTGATTTTCACGTTCCATAATTAGTTTTATCTCTAAAAGAATCGCCCAGGCTTCTTCACGCATATGTAATAAATCTTCAGGGGCCTTTTTCATGAATTTTTCCAATGCTACTGCTGCTTCTTCATATCTCCTTAGAAAACGTAATGCTGATCCTTTACCAGCTAGTGCACCAGGATTATTAGAATTTATATCTAATGCCTTATTAAAACTTTCAAGTGATTTTTCATACTGGGCCATACTAAAATAAGCAGTGCCTCTGTTACTCCAGGCATCATCATCTTCTGGGTCGAGTTCTATCGCCCTATCAAAGCAGTTTATAGCCTCTTCGAATCTATTGGAAGCGCCTAAAGAGACTCCCATATTAGACCAGGCTTTTGAATTATCAGGTTCCAGATCCAGAGCAATTTCAAATGACTCTATTGCTTCTACATACCATCCCAAATCCGCCAGAACAACTCCACGATTATCCCATATTTTACTGTTTTCAGGATCAAATTCCAGTGCTTTATCATAAGATAAAAGAGCTTCCTTGAATTCTCCAGCCATGAAATAATCATTTCCTTTTTCAAACCAAGGTATTGCCTCTTCATTGATTTTATCTTTATTAGTTTTAAAATCAGAATCCTGCATTTTTACACCAAAATATATTTTAATCTGAATTTAGGAACTTCAAAATCTTATAGTTGACTTTTTCAGCTTGTTCCATATTTAATAAGTGACCTGCTTGAAGAATAATATCTGATTTAATATTAGGAATGAATTTTCTGGCTCTTTTAACAGCTTTTAAAGGAGAATAAATAGATTCTTGATCACCTAGTAAAAGTAATGTAGGGTTGGTAATGCTCTTGAGTTCATTATCAGAGTAAACAGTAGGGAAAACCATTTGTGGTCTGCAATTCCGATTAACTACATCCATTAAATCTATGAACTCCGATTTAGGCTGAAAATCTCCAGCAGCCATCATTTTAAGAATCTTTTCTGCAGAAATATTCACTGGAAGTTTTGGCATTTTTAATCCCAGTTTTATTAGAAATTTAAATGATTGTATTGAAGCGGCAGGAGCTAATAGAACCAGTTTATCCACTTTATCCGGATTAGCAATGGCCATATTCATAGCTAGCCATCCACCATAAGAGTGGCCAATGAAACTGGCTTTATCAAGATCAAAATTATCCATTATTTCCAGAAGCCATTCATTATAATCTTCCCTTTTTTTCATCTTTTTAGTGGCTTTGCTCCATCCACAATCACCAATAGTATCAATGGCCAGAATTCTAAAATCTTTACACCATGAAACTACATTAGCATACCACTCCGCAGAACCTACAGAAGCTGCATGTAATAGTATTAAAGTAGGTGCATTTTCAGGACCACATATGTTCATATGAGTAGTTCCAAAGCTGGTTTCCACTTCATAAGATTGATGTTCTACTTTCCAAAGTTTCATGACTTTAAGATAAGCCGTTAAATATTCATTTTGCCATTCAGATTGAGGAAATGAACTTTCATGAGCCATTTTTTCACTCCATTAATGATATGCTAGGATATAATATGATTATTATCAATTTAAGTAATTATTATATTATAACTTAAGTTACTATAATTAAAATCATAGTGTTTTGGAACTTGTTCTGGAATATGCTAATTATAAATGTTATTTAAACTAATATATCTACATGAAAGCACTAGTAGTTTATTACTCAAGAAGCGGAAATACCAGAGAAGTTGCCCAGTCCATAGCCCAAGAAATGCAATGTGATATAGAAGAGATACATGACACCCAAAATCGTTCTGGAATCATTGGCTGGCTAAAATCCGGTTATCAGGCTAATCGTGGTAAATTAACTACCATTAAACCACTAGAGAAAAATCCTTCCGACTATGATCTAGTAATTGTAGGTACACCAATATGGTCCGGATTTCCAGCAGTTCCGGTTAAGACTTATCTCCTTGAAAATAAAGATAAATTTAAAGATGTGGCATTTTTCGCAACTTATGGTGGATCTGGATTCCCAAAAACTGTTAGAACTATGGTAGAAGCATCGGGAAAAGAACCCATACAAAAATTAGGAATTAAAGCTGATGAGATAAAAAATAAAACATGTGACTGTAAAATTGATCCTTTTGTGAGAGATTTAGGAGTTTAGTTAATATATAAGTCTTTTTTGGATTTATTGAAATTATCAAAAATAATTATTATAATTAAAATATAATATAAAATTAAATTCAAAATTACTCCACACAATCAATGTCTTTCCAGTATGGTTTAATATCCACAACCAGAGATCCATCAAGGGCTTCTAATCCTTTAACAGTCAGCTTATTTTGTTTTAATTTTAATAGATCAACTAATGAAAAAGAAATAGGATTAGGCCTGCTAGGAGCTCTAGTAGAGAAAACTCCTCTTTTTTTGGATTTCCCAAAAGGAATTACTTTAAGCAAGTCTCTTTCAGCTTTATCAAACCAGTAAAGTATGATAAGATTTTTATATTTCTCAATTCCTTCCAAGGCATCCACATATTCATCAAAAATATGTATCTCACTGTTCTGATCCCCATATCTCCCTTGGTGTGGTGAATCCTTTCTTTCTTTAAAAGGAGAATGAATTATACCCACTGGTTTTAATAACATTTGCATAATACACCTAGCTAGTTTTTGAATTTAATAATTTTAGTATTCAACTAAGAGCATAATAATTATATTTTTTAATTTAATTGAACCATTACTGTGCAGGGTGCACTGTCAATACCCTTAATTTGCCACGGAATCAGAAATAACTGTTTTATATTATTTTTTGCAGATAAAGAACTTAAATCCATATCTTCAACCAGTAAAAGAGGTTCTCCATAATTGTTTTTTTTAATAAATGCTGTTTTGTGTGCCTCAGTTGCATTATCTGGATTACTAAAACAAGATATAGAAACAGAATCTATTCCAATCCCTCTGATTGATGGAAAATGCTCTCTTAAAAAGTTTATTACCTCCGGATTTATGCCGGGATTTTCTGTCAAATATTTCTCTAAATTTTTTTGCCGATATTTAAAAAAACCAGTTATTATTAAAATGAAATCAACAGATTTCCAGTTATCTTTAGTTTCATCTTTAGAATTCAAAGTTTCATGGTTTTCAAGGATATTTAGGAAATCTGGAAGTCCTATTTCATTACATGTGGTTTGAGGAATTTCTAAAATTAGCACCTTATTAAAAACTAGATTTTCCAAATCATAATCTGAAATAGATTTTCCATCTTCTAAAAAATGACCTGGAGCATCTACATGAGTTCCTGAATGATTTTCAACACAAAGTAAATAGGTATTGTAACCATCTTCAGAAATAGTGCTTTTATGATTTATTGATGGTTTTTTTAGACCCTTGTAAACCGGTGAATCTTCATCTAAACTATATGAAAGATAAATATATTTCATTTTTAATCACCTGATAATTTTTAATTTTATGATCTTAATCCATTAGGAATTATAAAATCTTACCCAAATTAAATCTGGTTAATCAAAAATGGATAAATTTAGTGTAATTCAGTTATTATATATTTAATTCATAACTATAATTTATTTTAATTCGTGATTGATACCTATAAATTTCATATTATTCTCAAAGAATAAAAAATTATTAATTCATTACATGCTTCATTATTTTTTAAAACCTTAAAAGATTGCTTAAAATAGATTAAAAGTGTAGAAAATCGTTTTCTGCAAGTAAATTCTATACCCAGTAAATATTGTTTAGACCAAACAATAAAGCAAGATTTAAAAAAATTTAAAATTGACCTATTTTTAAAAATAGGCCATACGAATCCTTTAAATATGAAAAAAAGAATATTATAATTATACATACAAGAGGTGAAAGTTTGCAAAAGAAAATATTTGCATTATTATGTTCCATGATTATGGTGGCCGCAATTATGCCTGCGTTTGCAACAGATGCTTCCAGTGGAAACAACACAACATTAAATAAAAATCATAAAACCACAACAAACTTAACTGATACTCAGTTGGCTAAGTTGAATTTAACCCAAACAAAGTTAAATGCTCTGATAGTTAAAATTGACAACTTAACAGCAACTTATAAAAATAATACAAAAGCCAAAGGATTATTAGTTGCTTTAGCTAATTACAAAAAACAAGCTACAAAACTAAACAAGCAAATAAACTATTTTAAGGCCCACCCTCCCAAATACCATGGAAAGGTTCTTAATAAAAGAGCTAATGTAGCAATAAAAAATTTTGCGTTTAAACAGTACATTTTAAGCAAAAAAGTTGCCTTAAAAGCAAAATTACTAGCTAAAATCTAAAATTGTTTTAAAGGATAAATTAATTTATCCTTTTTTTATTTTATTTTTCTAAATAAGAGCATATATCTATTTTATTAAACAATTCTATCTTCAATACTATCAAAGTCCATATTAGTTATTAAATAATCTTTTATATCTTTAATTTCATCATTTTCTAGCATAAAACTCTTTTTTCCTAGATCTGATTTGGCTTTTACAATTATACTTTCCATTAAACATTCATGTGGTTGGATCATTATATCCTCTACAGTTCCCAGTTTTACACCATTGCTAGTGATAACAGTTTTACCAACAATTTTTTTGAAGTTTAATTCAATTTTTTTAAGAGAATCTGCTTCTTCCTGACTAATTCTCTCTTCAACATCAGTTACTGATATTTTTAATATTACATAATCACCAATAGCTTCAATTTCACTTTCAGTGATTGTGAAATATTTTTTATTTAAAACAGCTCCATCAGAAACCAATATTTTATCAATTAAACAATCAGAAGGTTTTAAAATTATGTCCGCGATTTTTCCAATTTCCTGACCCTTCTTATCAATTACAGTTTTCCCAATAAATTCACTTGCTTTCATAATTTCATCTCCATAAACAGGTGCATTATATTATTCTAATTTAAATTAGAAATTCATATTTATCTTATATAAAATATTATATATTAAATTATGGAAAATGAATTTATCAAAATAATTTGATAAAATTGTTAATGAAAATAAATGAAAATAAAAATCCCTAAGGAAAATTTGATTAGATTAATTTGAAATGAAATAATAATTAATTAAATGAAAAAAAATGTGATGATTATATTTATATTATTTTTCTTCAGCATGTTCTACAGCCATTTTAATCAATATGACAATATGGTCATCTTTAAGATAATATCTGGCCATTTTACCTTCTTTTTTGAATTTAACCAAATTTTTATCTCTTAAAACTCTGAGTTGATGTGATATTGCAGAGTGTTCCATTTCCAATAGTGCTGCCAGTTCACAAACACAAAGAGGTTTCTTAGAAAGAGCATATAATATCTTTAGACGCGTAGGATCTCCCACAGCCTTAAAAAGATTAGTTATAGTGCCAATCATATCATCATTAATCATCTGTGATTTAACTTCATTAACCATGGATTCATTGGCTTCCTGAATTTCACACGACCCTTCATTCATACCAATCTATTTCCTGTTAAATACCTATAAAAGTTTTTATCCATATTAAAAATTTTGTAAAATAATAAAAGAACAAATTCTTAAACCCCGAATGATAACCGGAAAGATAACAGACTTATTATCAGAAATATATATAAAATAATGAATAAATAAGGTGATTACATGACAGTTGAATGGGTCAAAATAAAGGATATTTTGGGTAAAAACTATACTTATAGTATTAAAGGCCGTCCTAATGCAGAATCAATACGAATTAGTGAAAATAAGATTACTATAGGATTAAAAAGAGGGGAAGATAACCTTCCAGCCCATCGTATATTCCTAAAGAACAACTTAATTTACTATGAATATACATCAGATCATCTACAAAAAAAAGCTAAATATGGTAGAGTTTTTTCAAAAAGATGAATTAAAAATAATAAAATCGGAATAGTGAAATAATAATAATAATAATAATAATATTGCAAAAAGTTATAAATCAAAAAACTCTTTATTTTTTTAAATTTAATAAATAATAATTATATATTTTTTAATATTTTGATAAGAAAATGATGAAAAAAAACATTGAAAATAAGAATTCAAGCATAATTAGCAAATTTTTAGAGTAATATGAGATGGCTGACGACGTCAAAAGCTTCCCATAGGAACACCCACAGTACCACAAAAAACGCAGGAGGACTTTACTTCTGGGATCGAAACGAGACCAGGTGTAACCCCACCGCTATGGTCGCCAAACCAATGAAATTTAATAATGTTCTAAAACTATCAGTTATACATAACAAACTGGTGATCTAACAGCCATATATGTCCAAAGCGTATATAAGCATTAATTTGAGATCTATTGAAATGATACTTTTTCAATAATAATAGTAATAAATTTTAATTAAGACTTAAAATAGTTAACAGTATTTATTATATTTGTGTGATTATAAGGAATGGC
>DAWK01000123.1 GCA_002509745.1 Methanobacteriaceae archaeon UBA349
AGTGCAGATTTTGCTAAAAATGTTGACAATGGTGATATAATTGTGGCCGACTGGAATTTTGGTTGTGGCTCTTCTAGAGAACAAGCACCAGTAGCTTTAAAGCATGCAGGTGTATCTGCTATCATTGCCCGTTCCTTTGCCAGAATATTTTATCGGAATGCCATAAATATTGGACTACCAGTTATAGTTGCAGATATTGAGGTCAATGAGGGAGATGAACTTAGAATAAATTTGGAAGAAGGAATAATCCAGAATTTAAATACTAAGAAAACCTTTGTAATCGAACCCTTCAAAAAATTCATGCTTGAAATTTTAAAAGACGGGGGTTTAGTCGATCATTATCTTAAAAAAAAGTAGAAAATCAAATAATTTTAAAAAATATTTAGAATTATAATTAATTATATTTATTATATTAATTTATTTTAGATTTTTAATTTCAGATTCTATATCTATTAATATCTAGATAAAGATAAATTCAATAAACTACATATCATAAATAATAATGTTGATTNNAATTGGAATTATTTTTAATAAAATTTTTTAAGAGGTAAAGATAATGAAATGTCCCACTTGCGGATCTAATTCTTTTGAAGCTTTAAAATCTAAAAAAGAGACTTCAAAAACTCAAGAAATAGAAAAACTTATTTTAAAATGTAATGAATGCCAAACGGTTTTTAGAGAAACTATAAGTTATGATAAACCTGTTAATTTCAGAATAATAATCAGTGAACTCGATTCTTCCAGAAAAGATTTCATCAAGATTTATCCTGATGATATTTTGATTGTGGGAGACATATTGCGATTAAATGATGAAGCCCTAGAAGTTACTTCTTTGGAAAATAAAAATGGCAAGCGTGTAGATAAGAGCCCGGCTTCAGATTTAGTTACTATCTGGGCTGCTTCTCTCGATACACCGGCCCGAGTCGGAATTTCTATTGATTATCATGGAAGAATCATTTCCTACAAAGTAGATGTGGATAGAGACCTTTTATTTGCTATTGGTGATGTGATAAGAGTTGATAACATCTTCTTTAAAATAAGTTCCATTAAAACTGAAGAAAAAAAGATGAGAAAAGGTGCGGTGATATCTTCATTAATAAGAAGGATTTATGGAAAGCCATTGCCTCACAAAGTCCCTTATAAATTTAATTTGACCAGTAAAGTTGTTAAAACATCTATGGATGAGAAAACAAGAACTAAATTGTTAAATAGGATGGCTTTTACTAATTCCAAAAAATAACTAAATATTTCTCCAGGTTATTATTCTCCAAGTGTTATAATTGATTTTTTAAAAAAATAGGGTTTATAAGTAGCTGTTTGTGATTTCATGAGTAAATTACATGGGGATAAAAATAAATTTCAGAAGCGATTGTTAGAACGCCAAAAACTGGTTAAAAATCTTCTAAGTTTCGGTTTTATTAAATCTGATAGCGTTAAACGGGCTATGGAATATGTTCCCCGTGAGGAATTCTTACCCATTGAACAGAAGCCCTATGCCTATATTGATAGGCCCTTACCCATTGGTGAAGGTCAGACCATTTCCGCACCACATATGGTGGCCATTATATGTGAAATTCTTTCTCTAAAAGGTGAAATGAAAGTTTTAGAGGTGGGAACTGGTTTTGGATATAATGCTGCAGTGGTGGCTGAAATATTGGGTGAAACTGGGCAACTATATTCTATAGAACGTGTTGAAAGCCTTTTCAAAATCGCAAAAGAGAACCTTAAAAGAACTGGTTATGAAAATGTTAAACTAGTTTTAGGGGATGGATCTTTAGGTATTCTTGAAGCAGCACCTTTTGACAGAATTTATCTGACTGCAGCAGCTCCAGAAATACCAGAAACTCTAAAAAAACAACTTAATGTGGGTGGAAAGATTTTAGCACCTATAGGCCAAATGGATCAATATCAAGAACTAATACTAATGGAAAAAATTTCAAAGAACAAATTCAAAACTTCTAATTTAGGTGGAGTTGCCTTTGTACCACTTATTGGGGAACATGGTTGGTAATGAGCTATTTATATATTCATTTATTCAAATTAACCTAATTGATACTCATCTTTAATCTCAAATCAGTTCAGACTATTATTGGAACTGAATTTTTTTGATTTATACCCCATTTATATATCATAATTTTGTAAACAATTGTTAATTGATAACATTAATAATTGAATTTGAATTTCTAATTCTATTACAATGGATAATTAAATAATAACTTAGTTTAAATAACTTAGTAACTTTAGAACTATATTTTAAAAATTCTATTATTCTAATTACTTTAATAAACTTAAAATAACTTTAATTTATATAATAAATCTTATAACCCATTAATTCGTGATAAAATGAAAGTTTATATTGAAACTCTGGGATGCACCTTTAATCAGGCGGATTCTCAAATAATGGCCGGTTTACTTCTGGAAAATAATGCAAAAATTGTTAAAACAATTGAAGAAGCTGAAGTGGCCATTTTAAACACTTGTTATGTGAAACACCCAACTGAACACAAGGTTATAAATAAAATAAAAAAATTTAACCAGGATTATCCTGATAAAAAGCTCATTGTAGCTGGATGCATGGTGGAAATAGAACCAGAAAAGCTGCACCAAATAGCTCCAGAAGCAGGATGGATTGGCCCACATCAGATTAAAAAAGCTCCTGAAGCTGTTGAATCAGCTTTATGTGGTGAAAACCTGCGATTGACTGGATTTTCCAGAGAAGAAAAGGTGGGCCTTCCAAAAATGCGTTTCAACCCATATATCCACATAATTCAAATTTGTGAAGGGTGCCTGGGTAAATGCAGTTACTGCTGCACTAGATTTGCCAGAGGAGGACTGCAAAGTTATCCTTCAAAAGCTATTAAAGAAGAGGCCCTTCAGGCCCTAAAAGAAGGCTGTGTGGAAATTCAATTAACTGCTCAAGATACAGCGGCTTACGGAAAAGAAACAGGGGAAAAACTTTCAGATCTTATTAAATCTATATCTTCTCTGGAAGGTGATTTCAGAATCAGAGTGGGTATGATGCATCCTAAAAACATGATGGATGATGTGGATGGCCTAATTGAAGCTTTTAAATCAAAAAATGTTTATAAATTCCTCCATATTCCAATTCAAAGTGGAAATGACCAGGTTCTCCATGATATGCACCGAGGCCACACCGTAGATGAATTCAAGGAAATTATCACTGCTTTTAGAAAAAAAATCCCTGAAATCTCCATTGCCACAGATATAATTGTTGGTTATCCTACTGAAGACGAGGCGGCCTTTGATGATACTTGTGATTTAATAAAGGATATAAAGCCCAATTTTATTCACCTTTCTAAGTATAAGCACCGACATAGGACGGAATCTTCTGCTCTGGAGGAAATTCACTTCACAGAATTAAAAAGACGTTCTAAATTCATTGAAGGTGTTAAAAATGAGATAACTCGCGAAGATAACCAAAAACTAATTGGAACAACTCAGGAAGTTCTGGTGGTTGAAGAAGGCAGAAAAGGCGGTTTTATTGGAAGAACTAACTCTTACATGCCGGTGGTTGTTCAAGATGCTGAAGTGGGGTCATTTAAAACAGTTAAAATTACTGAGGCCACCAGCACTTACTTGAGGGCTTCTTAATCAGAATAACTTTTTATTTTCTATTTTATTTATTTTAGACTATTTATTGATATTTTGTTAATATTTTTATTATATTTCTTATTTTTTTAATAATACTATTGTATATAATTTATGATTTAATTGTAATAATAATAGTTTATTTGCATTGATATTAATTAATTAAATTAATGGATTATATTATTAATTAATTCTTAAATAATTATTTTAATGCTATTATTTTCACTATAAAAACTAAAATGGAAGATTTATCATGGGATATCTAATATGTGATGATTGTGAGGGTTATTATGAGCTTAAAGAGGGAGAGTCCCCTGATGATTTTGAGAATTGTCAGTGTGGTGGCAATTTAAAACATATTGGGCAAAATAAACATTATTCAAATTCAAAAATGCCTATGCGCTGTTCAAATTGTGCGCATGTTAATATTGGTGGTGCATTATCCTGTTCACAATGTGGAACATCACTAGACAAAGTTAGAAAACCTTATGGGGGATCTGCTAACTATGAACATGAACAACTGGAAAAAGAAATAAAATCCGAAGGCAAATCAATGATATTTGTAGGCGTAATACAAATAATATCCTTTGGATTTTTAGATCCCTTATGGGGAGTCATATTAATTATAATTGGTGTTCTTTGTTTTGTGATTGTTAATAGAATAATGCTAATAGTATCTTCTTTGATAGTATTAGTTGCCGGAACTTTTAATTTTTTTGTTGGGGGATTTTGGTCCATTTTTGCTATTTTTCAATTATTAATCGGGCTTAAATATTTGTATTCTGCTATAAATAGGTCTGCAAAAAGTCCTAATTCAAATTAGGCTTGAAATAACAATGAACTATTTTTAATAACTCATTAAATTATTTAAATTATTATTCTTTTTGAATATGTATCGAAAATTGGATAATGAGAAGATTTTACCTAGATTCAAACTTATTCATTATATATTAGAATTTTTTAGTAATATTTTAATACTAGTTGAACTGAGTATTAGGTAATTAGAAATAAATTGGGTGGGAAAATGGGTTACATAATCTGTGAAGAGTGTGGGGGATACTATGAACTCCAATCAGGGGAGTTCGCTGATGATTTTGAGAATTGTCAGTGCGGGGGTAATTTAAAATTAGTTGAAGATTCTTTTTTAAAGTCTGAGCCTGAAATTAAGGCCAGATTTGTTTGTTCTAATTGTTTGGAAGAAAATGAAGCAGGTCTTTATTGTTCTAGTTGTGGTGGAAGGTTAATTTCTATTAATAATAAGAATAATGAAACTAAGTCTGGGATGTCTTATGATATGGATCATATTGAAAGACTTGCTAGAAAATCTAAAAATGCTTCCAGTAATCGTAGGCCCAATACTAATATAAGTTCACCTAAAGAATTAGAACATTTTTTAGATAGAATAAGTTGGCTTGGAGTTATAGTAGGGATTGTATTCTTTGTAATCGCGACACAAATCACTGCACTAGGTTTGGTTATGATAGTAGTTGGAGAATATAGTTATAGTTATAGTTATAGTTCTTCTGGAATGTTATTATCTGTTGGTTTATTTATTTTACTAATTATTTTCATAGCTATAATTTCAGGAGCTCTTGCTTCTTTAATTAGCAAAAGCAGAGATTTTAAAGATGGGGCATTAAATGGTGGCTTAGTCGGTGTTATTGTCTCATTATTGTTTGGAATTTATGGAGGATCATTTTCTGGTTTGTTTATAGGAATATTATTTTTTGGCGGACTGACTGCTTTTGGCGGAGCACTAGGAATATTTTTGAGAAGGAAATTAGATATATAATTTTAAAAATGTGTTATTATGTCTTATTTAATCTGTGATCAATGTGGGGCCTCTTATGAGCTTCAAAATGGCGAGTCTGCTGATGATTTTGACTTGACCTGTGAATGTGGTGGTCAATTCAAATATGTAGGACCTCTAAATGACCAAAAAAGTAATTCTAAATTTTCTTTTAAGGAAATGAAAACCAGAAATAAGCTCATATTATCTGCAGCTATTGTTGCTATAATAATTTTCTCATCAATAATGGCCATTAATAGTTATTTTCCCAATACTGAAACTCCAGAGGGCTATTTGAATTATTTTAATGGCAAATTAGCGGAATATACTCAAATAATGGAAGATGGAGCACCTGCTTTAAAAGATTACAACGACCATTTAATTTCAAAAGAAGAAGCAGTAAGTCGCTTAGAATCTACTCAGACCAAGTTTAACCGCATTGCAAGTGAATTAGAAGTGATGAAATATCCTCCGATTTATAAAAGACATCATGAGCTAACAGTCTCAGCAAATAGTGATTTTTCAGCAGGCCTAACACAGGAGATAATTGCTATTAAAACTGGAGATCCAGAAGCAGCGGGCAATGCATTATATTATTTTAAAAGTTCGCTGACTAAGACTGAACAAGCAAGGGATGAGATGGCTAGAATAAATAATTTATAATGGTGATTTAATGAGTTATTTAATATGTGAAGAGTGTGAGGCTACTACGAACTCCAATCTGGTGAGTCTGCTGATGATTTTGAGAATTGTCAGTGCGGTGGCAATTTAAAATTAGTTGAAGATTCTTTTTTAAAGTCTGAGCCTGAAATTAAGGCCAGATTTGTTTGTTCTAATTGTTTGGAAGAAAATGAAGCTGGTATTTATTGTTCTAAGTGTGGTGGAAGGTTAATTTCTATTAATAATAAAAACACTGAAAATAAATCTGGAATTTCTTATGATATGGATCATATTGAAAGACTTGCTAGAAATTCTAAAAATGCTTCCAGTAATCATAGACCTAATTATTCTAATAAATCGCGAAACTCATCTAAAGAACCATTAAACATCTTAGAACGGATTAACTGGTTGGGTGTAATTATTGGAGCAGGTTTTTTGATAGGATGTACTTATATTTTGGTTATAGGACTATTTTTCACAAGTGGTTTGTTTGGTTATTCTTATTATTCCTATAATTCCAGCTTAGGGTCATTAGTTTTAGTTTTTTTCGTTTTATTATTGATTTTATCTATAATATCTGGAGTATTGGCGATTATTATAGGTAAAAAAATTGAATATATTGATGGTCTCATTAATGGGTTTCTAGTTGGATTTATTTCTTCATTTATCCTTAGTATTTTAGCTTGGGATTTATTGGCATTGGTTATGGGAAGTATTATTCTAGGCGCATTAGCTGCAGTGGGCGGGTCAATTGGAATTTTCATTAGAAATCAAGGCTATTTAAAATTATAATGTGGGTATTATGTCTTATTTAATCTGTGATCACTGTGAGGCCTATTATGAGCTTCAAAATGGCGAGTCTGCTGATGATTTTGACCTGGCCTGTGAATGTGGTGACCAATTCAAATATGTAGATTCTTTAAATGACCAAAAAAGTAATTCTAAATTTTCTTTTAATGAAATGAAAACCAGGAATAAGCTCATATTATCTGCGGCAATTGTTGCTATAATAATTTTCTCATCAATCATGGCTATTGATAGTTATTTTCCAAATACTGAAACTCCAAATGGCTATTTGAATTATTTTAATGGTAAACTAGCAGAATATACTCAAATAATGGACGATGCAGAACCTGCTATGAGAGATTACAATAACCATTTAATTTCAAAAGAAGAAGCAGCAAGTCGCTTAGAATCTACTCAGATAAAGCTTAACCGAATTGCAAGTGAATTAGAAGTGATGAAATATCCCCCGATTTATAAAAAACATCATGAGCTAGCAGTCTCAGCAAATAGTGATTTTTCAGCAGGCCTAACACAGGAGATAATTTCTATTAAAACTGGGGATCCAGAAGCAACGGGCAATGCATTATATTATTTTAAAAGTTCACTGGCTAAGGCTATACAAGCAAGAGATGAGATGGCTAGAATAAATAATTTATAATGGTGATTTAATGAGCTATTTAATATGTGAAGATTGTGAAGGCTACTACGAACTCCAATCGGGTGAGTCTGCTGATGATTTTGATACTTGCCAATGTGGGGGCAATTTAAAATATTTGGATAATATTAATAATCCAACTCCTCAAAAATCAAAATCTGATTCTTATAACTCTTTAAATTTATATGCTGGAAAAATAGCAACTAGAAATGAATTTTTAGTAAATTCTAATGACACCAATGAAGTCACTGAATTAGGCCTTAATAATGATTATTTTCACTACAACAAGACAACGTATAAAAACTTTTTTTCGGAAAATTTTATTACCAATTCTGGGTTTATACTAGCTACATTCTCTGCAATACCTATTTTTTATGGTCTTATTGCTTCTAGCTGGATTTTATATGCTTTTGCATTTATGTCAATAGCTCTTAGTGTGGCATTCTTTTTCTTAAACAACAGCGAAAGCCCCCAAAGAGATTCGAATTTTCAAAAACTCTTTATAATTGCTGGGATTTTATTTGGATTATCTGGAATGGCCATAATTTTTCTTTTAGCTAATCCTGATTTTACAGGACTTCTATTATCAAATACAGGGTATCGTAAGTCAATTATATGGAAGATTATTATATATTTAGCAACAGTTTATTTTTCATTTAATTTTGCCTATACATTTTTAAGAAACGCTATGATGGATGAAAGAATAGACTTGTTAAAACAAAAAGAGGGAATATATAAATATTATTTTATAATTTATGGTTTTGTTATTTTCCTTATATTTATAATAATTTGCAGTATTTTTATTAAATTCGGCTAAATGGGGTTTTAAAATGGATTATATAATCTTTGAAGAGTGTGGGGGTTATTATGAGCTCCAGTTGGGTGAGTCTGCTGATGATTTTGAGAATTGTCAGTGTGGGGGCCATTTAAAATTTGCTGAGGAAACTATAGAAATACCTCTTGAAAAGAAGGCCAGATTTGTTTGTTCTAATTGTTTGGAAGAAAACGAACCTAGTCTTTATTGTTCTAGTTGTGGTGGAAGGTTAATTTCTATTAATAATAAAAATGCTGAAGCTAAATCTGGAAGTTCTTATGATATTGATCATATTGAAAGACTTGCTAGAAATTCTAAAAATGCTTCTAGGAATTATATGAGAAATAAAAGGCCCAATAACTCAAATAATATTAAAATAAACTCCTCCAAAATAATAGAAAATATTTTTAATAGAATAAATTGGCCTAGTGTAGTGGTAGGCCTCGGGTTTTTCCTTATAATTGGTGTAATTTTAATTTTAATGTTGGCATATTCTTTATATGATCCATATAACTTATACAACTTTATTATTCCTTCAAGCTATGAATTTGGATTCTTATTTTCAATTTTATCTGGTTTAGCAGTAATTTCAGGTGCTTTATCTGCTATTGTAAGTAAAAGAACGGGGTATGATGATGGAATTATTCAGGGTTTTTTAGTTGGATTCTCTGCTTCCATAATTGTGGGATATTATTCCAGAGAATTTTTCGCAACTATAGTTGCAATTATTATTTTCGGTGGATTGGCTGCAGTAGGTGGATTAGTCGGGATTTTTATTAGAAATAAAGTACTTTCAAAGTAATAGGGTGGTTTTATGAGTTATTTAATCTGTGATCAATGTGGGGCCTGCTATGAACTTAAGACAGGTGAGTCTGCTAATGATTTTGATTTGGCCTGTGAATGTGGTGGCCAATTCAAATATATTGATTCTATCCCAGCAAAAAATGAAAATAAAAGGTTAATAAAATCTGTTCCCAATAAAGTTCTTTTAATACCAGTTTCAGTCTTAATAGTTCTTTTAATTTTTCTAAGCTTTAGTTCCACTCCTTCTTTGGAAAAAATGGACCAAATAATTCCTAATCAAGTTGGGGCATATCAAGTTCCATCTTCCACTGAAGAAATGAGGTCATATACTCATAATCTCCTGCAACCAGTTAATTATCAGGAATCTAAGTATCAAATGATGGTGGAAAAATATTATTTTACGTCTGGTGGTTCTATAATGATGCATGTAAGCTTGCATTGCACTGGTGATCATACGGAATTTGATTCCATTGAAAATTCCATGGGAAATAAATTTACGGATGATAAAGTAATCGATGGAAAAAAAGTAAAATTTTTACAAGTGGATTTAGATGAATATATGGCATTATTTCATGGCGATACTTATTCAGTAACAATAACGGCGTCACCAGCTTATGAAAATTCAGTTATACCAGTAAATAATCTTCAAAATGACTTAGTTAGCTTTACAGAAAATTTTATCTCTGAATTTGATAAATCGAATGTGTATTCCTAATTAAATTCTATCTGATGAATCAGATAAATATTCAAAATAATTTTATTAATTAAGTACAGTACTTTAAAAATGGAAAGAAATAGGTATTGTCATGTATTTATCATTCTGATAACCAGGATAAACAAAAATCCAATTTTATATTACCATTAATAGTTTTCATGTAAAATAATTTCATGCAATTATTCAACTCTCCAATGGATTACTATTGTTAATGTAGATTGAAAATATACGAATTTTAATTATCACAATCAAAAATAAAGCAAATAAAACCAAATAAATATATATTACTTTGACAAAAAGATTCACATAAGAATTTTTTCGGTGATACGATGCCTTTTTTAGAATGTGATAACTGCGGGGGATACTATGAATTGGAAGATGGTGAATCCCTCGATGATTTTGATGTATGTCAATGTGGAGGGGAATTAAAATATTTTAATTCACTGTCGAATTTTTTAGATGATCAACCGGCTTTTTATCATCAAAATAACTCTGGCTCCAGGAAAAGCAGAGGTGGCTTTGGCTTTGGAAGTCTTGCAAGCAGTTATCATAAAAAGGAGCCGGATGAATACAGCTTAGGGCCCAGTAGTTATAATAATAGTCTGAGTAGGAATGCCAGTAGTTTTGGCCAGAATAATCAAGAAAAAAGTCGCCCAAAAGTATCAAAACCGGGATTTCTAGGAAGAATAAGTTTTTTAGGCCTTTTTGCAGGTTTATGCATTGTAATTTCAGGTTGTTTACTTTCTTATGTTTTATTCTTTGATTATCTCTATTCCACAGCCATTAATGTTTTCAGTTCCACTGGAAATGTAATGACTACCATATCAGTACTTGGGTTTTTGATATACGGAATTTTATTTGTTATCGCTGTAAGTGCAAGTGCGGTGGCCACATTTATTGGTGGTAGTAGGAGCTATGGTGACGGCCTTTTAAATGGACTGTTATTTGGTTTGATAATTATTTTTTCAGCCCTGTTTTATGTGAATAACCTTACTGGAATGTCATTGGCCTTAATGTCCACTTTTGTTCTAGGTTCGGTATTTGTTTCTTTAACATCCTTTGGAGGATTTGTAGGAATAGCATTTAGAAAAATAATTTTTAGATCTTAATTTAATTAATTTATTTTATTTATAATTTTAATATAATTCAAATGTTAAACTAAAATCTTCCTTTTAGAAGTTTTTTCTGGAGTTTTTCCATTTTTTTAGATTCTTTTAATTGCTTATTTGTTTTTGATGATTCCAAAACAAAAATTCCCTGGTATTCACAGTTTTGACACTTCCAGATTCCAGCTTCTGGATTAAACCATTTAATTTTCTTTGATCCACATTTTGGACATGAGGTAACACTCTTCACGATTTCACCAAATAATTTTTATATATTTATTATTTCATTATGTAAATTTAATATTATCTGGTTTAATTTTTACAAAAATGTGAATTTAAAATAAGTATCTATTCTATAAAATGGCTAATAATAACGAATAATTAAATTATTTTAAATTAAATCAAAATTAGAAACAAAATTTTTAAAAAAGTTAGTGCCGTGGGCCGGACTTGAACCAGCGACATCCAGATCTTCAGTCTGGCGTTCTCCCAACTGAACTACCACGGCATAATATGGGCCGGACGAGATTCGAACTCGTGATCACCTCCGTGTCAGGGAGGTATCATACCCCTAGACCACCGGCCCTAAGGAGCGTCCATCTTCAATATAGTTGTATTCCTATATAACCTTTTCTATTAGAACTTTATTAATCTGCTTTTCTAAAAGGGATTATAATAAACTTCTTAATAATTCCCTTGCTCAAAAAACACGAATTTTTATTATTTTTATCAGTTTTTTAGGAATGAAATAATTTATTAGAACTTCTAATACTTATTAATTAGTATAAACATATTATAAACTAACTTATTTTAATTTTTTAAGAGGATAAAAATGAATAAAAAAACTCTTAATGTTTCAGGATTCCATGAAAAACTGGAATATAAGAATATTCAGAACGGCATAATTGTTTCCTTAGTGGGAGCTTGTACCATAATAACTATTTATTTCCACATATTTTTAAATATAAGTACGGTGTTTACTCATTTTTTCTATATACCTATTATTCTTTCTGCTTTATGGTGGAAAAGAAGAGGTCTCTTGGTTACTGCTTTTTTGTCTGTAGTTTTAATTATAACTAGTACTGATATTGCATTATCATTTTTTGCTATTGAAGAAGACCTTTTTAGAATTGCTATTCTATTTTTTGTGAGTATAGTGGCTATTTTATTAAGTGAAAGTATGGCCTATTCACAGGAAGCTTTTAAAAGAATTAGTTATCAAAATAAACTCATTTTAGACTCTGTTGGTGAGGGAATCTATGGGGTTAATAAAAATGGAATTGTCACCTTTTTTAATTCATTTGCCGAAAAAACTACTGGATTCTCTTTTGAGGAGGCTATTGGGAAAAATTCACATGAACTAATGCACCACACCAAAGCGGATGGAACTCATTTTCCTTTAGAGGAATGCACCATACATAACTTCAGTATTTTGAAAGGAGGAAGTAAAAGAGTAACTAATGAATTATTCTGGAAGAAAGATGGATCCAGTTTTCCAGTTGAGTATATTGTAACTCCTATTATCAAATCTGGAGAAATAAATGGGGCAGTAGTGGTATTCCATGATATTTCAGATCGAATAAAAATGGAAAATGCTCTAAAAAATAGTGAAGAAAAATTTAGGGAAGTATTTAATAAAGTTAATGACATTATCACTCTGATTGAATTAAAAGCTGATGGTCGGGCAGGAAAATATATTGAAGTTAATGATGTAGCAGTGGAGACTTTAGGTTATAATTTGGACGAATTTCTTAAAATGACTCCTGGTGATATTGGTAAAAAAGGAGAAGTTACTCGAAATGAAGTAAATATTCTTTTAAACGA
>DAWK01000036.1 GCA_002509745.1 Methanobacteriaceae archaeon UBA349
TGTGGTGTTGGTTCCAATGGCCATTATACATCCAGCTTGGGATATTTCATCTATGGAATTGGTCATGGCCCCGCTGCCGATGCTCATGGAAAGTCCCACCACCGAGGGGGCGTGACACAAACGGGCGCAGTGGTCAATGTGCGGGGACTTCATTAAAACCCTGGCGAACTTTTGAAAGATGTAATTCTCTTCATTGGTGCATTTAGCCGAGGAAATAGCAGCAAACTGACTTTTTTGGTACTGATTTTCGTCAAATTCGCTTTGGCAATATTCTAATAATTTTTCAGCCACCACATCCAGAGCTTCTTCCCATTCCACTTCCTCAAAAACACCTTCTCTTTTAATAAGTGGTTTTTCGAGTCTTTCTGGATTGTTGACAAAATTAAACCCATATCTTCCCTTGACACACAGTCGTCCTTTATTGGCTGGTCCTTGAGGGTCTCCTCGGACTCCCGTGATTTGATTTCCCCGGACTCCCAGGTAGATTCCGCATCCCACACCACAATAGGTGCAGGTGGTTTTGATTTCCCGGGATGGTTCTAGTACGGCTTTGGGAACCAGGGCCCCTACTGGACAGGCCACCACGCACTCTCCGCAGGAAACACAGTTAGAATCAAGGATGTCCCTATCTCCAAAGGTAATTATCTTGGTTTCATAGCCCCGGTAACCGAAATCAATGGCATTTACTCCTAAAATATCCGCACAGGTTTGTACACAGACCCCACAGAGAATACACTTTTTAAGATCCCTTATAAAGAAGGGGTTGGACTCATCCAAGGGTATGTCGGAAAGGGATAATCTGAAGTTTTCCATCTCCTTCTCATCCACCTTCAAATAGGCGGCCACTTCCTGAAGCCTACAATTATCTGATTGGGCACAGGAGAGACAATTTCTCTCGTGGTTGGCAATTAAAAGAGATACTAACATCTTTCGAGTCTGATTTAGTTCTTTAGTATCAGTTTTAATATCCATGCCCTCTTCCACCCAGTTCTCACAGGCAGTGATCAGTCGGCCCTCGGCATTTTCCACCAGACACAAACGACAGGCCCCGTAAGGTTTGACCTGAGAGTTATAGCAAAGATTTGGAATATAAATACCATTTTCTATGGCAGATTGTAGGATAGTAGTTCCTTCCAGTGCTTCAAACTCCAATCCATCCATTAAAAACTTTATTTTTTTCTTCATGTGAATCTTAAATCTTTTTTATTACAATCCGACCTTATTAGGGGGGGTCAGATTATATTTTTAATAGTTAATTAAAATCGGCAATTATTTATTTTATAAGTCTTTTAGTTTATAATATATAAGTTAAATTATAGTCTATTGACCTTATTTTTAGTTTTGATTTAAATTATTGACTTATAATCTAAATTAGTTTATTATAGACGTTATTATTGAAATTTAATTCAATTTAATATCAGTTATGTTTATAATGAGAATTTTAATTTTTTAGGGAATTATTTTAATTAAAATAGGTTTCATTATCTTTAATGAAATTTATAATATTATATTAATTGTTATTCTACTCCATTATTCTATAATTATTATAATTAACATAATGTATTTAACTACTATAACCTCGGTTATTTTATTTAAATGTGAATCAGTAGAGTGGATATTTATATTTATTAAACTTCGTTGGTGATGTAAATGAAAATATTAGGAGTCATGGGAACCAAAGATACCGGTAAAACAACTTTAGTGACTAAAATTGTTGAAAAACTGGTTCAAAAACAATATAAAGTGGGAACGGCCAAATACAGCCACGTTACATTTGACCTAGCTGATAGAGACACTGGTAGACACCGCCAGGCCGGTGCTCAAATCGTGATTGGGACGGGAAAAGAGACTTTTATTCTATTTGACCATCCACAGGAACTGGAAAAAATTATCTCCACCATCGAGTTCAATGACGGGCTGGACTTTCTAATACTAGAAGGATTTAAGACCTCGAAATTTGCCAAGTTTTCTGTTTCTGATTTAAAAGACGAATACACCATCCAGCAGGTTGATGTAAATACTATGGACGAAGATAAAATTGATGAACTGGTTAAGCTGGTTGAAGAGAGGAGTTACGGCCTCTTGCAGGATCTTAACTGTGGGAAGTGTGGTTTTGACTCCTGCTATGAATTCGCCACCGCCAAGGTACAGGGCCAGGCCCCAGATGTTGACTGTAAGAGTCAGTTTAGGCAGGCCTTATTGCAAGTCAATGGTCAGAGGATACCTTTAAACCCCTTTGTACAAAATATAATCTCTAAAACCGTTACGGGGATGGTGGATTCCCTGGACAAAGACTCGGAGTCACTGGACAGCATCGAGTTAATGGTGCGCCATAAGAAGAAATAGGGAATAACACAATTTAAATCCACTTCTGGAAATAGAGAAACACTGATGGACGATAAAATATAATTTTTTTCTATTTTATTTCCCATTTTTTTAAAATAATTATGTCTATTTTTACAGGAATAATGACAAATAAATGCCATATTATGTATTATATGCCCATAAACAATAAAGGACTGATTAAATGACTATCAAAGATTTTGACGGCAATGTGGATGCCCAGTATTTGCAGGCCATGGCACAAATGCTGCAGGATTTGAAAGAAACCTCTTACCAGATGATGAATTTAAAAAAAGATAGCATAGTACTGGATGTAGGGTGTGGGCCTGGAGTGGACGCTTATAATATCTCCCAAATATTATCTGCTGAAGGTAGAATAATTGGTCTGGATAACGATCCCCAAATGATCAAAGAAGCTGAGAATAATTATAATGAATCTAATCTGGAATTTGTCCCGGGCGATGTTAAAAATCTCCCCTACCCCGATGAATTTTTCGATGCTGTGCGTGCAGAAAGGCTCTTTCAGGTGCTTCCAGAAGAATTTGACCATACTGAGGTCCTGCAGGAGATGATGCGAGTCACCAAAAATGGTGGGGCCATAGTCCTGGCGGATGCTGACTGGGGTTCTGCCTCGGTGGGCTATGATGACTACGAACTCACCAACCGACTTTTGCATTTCTTTGCCAATGTCTGCCGGCCCAACGGATTTTCAGGAAGGGAATTCTTGGGACTGATGAAGAGAAACGGGCTGGAAGTGGTAGATATGGAATCCCAACCGGTTATAACCCTGGACTTCCATGAAACTGTCTTTGGTGAGTGGTTGACCCGGGAGGCACTGGAGCATGATGTGGCCACCCCCGAAGAAATGGATGCCTGGAATAAGGATCTCCATGAGAAAAGCGAAAAGGGCGAATTTTATTCCTGTATAAATATGGTTATGGTGGCGGGGATTAAATAAAGAGTTTCTGGTCTTATTTTAGATAATTTCTAAACCTATCAATTTTTCTTCATTATTATTTTTAAAATTATGTGATACAATCCTATCAATTTTTATAGTAAAAACAAAAATATCGATATTACTTATAAATACAGTTTTATAAAATAGTGTTTAAATTAATTTTATACTTAAAAAAGGCAGTCCAATACTGTCCCCTAAAAAATCCAGCTGTTGATAAGAAATGGAAATAGAAAATAAAGTCCAGGACCCATTTAAAAGGCCAGTGATTTCCCTCAGGATATCCATAACCAGCCGCTGCAATGTGAATTGCCTTTACTGTCACCACGATGGCATAATGCCTCAAACTGAGGAAATGACCGCGGACGAGATATTCAGAATAGCTCAAGTGGCCCGAAGGATAGGTATTCGCAAGATAAGACTCTCTGGAGGAGAGCCACTTATCAGGCCAGACATAGTGGAGATTGTAGAGAAAATATCTACCCTGGACTTTAAAGACGTTTCCATAACCACCAATGGGACACTAATGGAACGCTATGCTGAAAAACTGGTAAAATCTGGGCTAAATCGGGTGAATGTAAGTCTGGACACCCTCAATCCAGAAACCTATAAATTCATCACCACTAAGAATTACCTGGAAAGTGCTAAAAATGGAATAAGAGCCGCAGCTCAGGCCGGTATGGACCCGGTTAAAGTGAACATGGTGGTTATGAAGGACCTCAACCACGAGGAAATATGGGACATGTTTAACTTCTGTAAGGAAAATAATGCAGTTTTGCAACTCATAGAACTTTTAAAAACAGAAAGCTGTCCGGATACGGAATTCATAGACCAGTACCACTATGAAATGGAAGACCTAGAAGAAGAACTGGCCCAAACCGCCGATAAGGTCAAGACCAGGGACTTCATGCAGGATCGAAAGAAGTACTACGTGGATGACGGGGAAATAGAGATTGTTAAACCCATGGATAACACCGAGTTTTGTAAAAACTGTACTCGTTTGCGTATAACCCCTGATGGGAAGATTAAACCATGTTTACTGCGGAATGATAATTTAGTAGATATTATTGGGGCCATTCGGAATGGTGCGGATATGGAAGAGCTGAAGAAGATCTTCATTGATGCAATTGACAATAGAGAGCCTTATTATGGTGGTTGTTGAAAAATTAATAATTAAAACCTTTTTTAAAAACAGTATATACTTTTTAGCTTAATATGTAATTTCATAATTAAAACAAATTATATTAGCAAAATGAACATTAAAAGAATAAATGAGAGTAAACTTTTGAGTCCATCATTTTGAGTAATTTTAGAATTATTTCTGACATTAAAATTCACAGGCAAAATAAAAAATAATAAATTGTTATTATTATTGTGATAAGTTAGTTGAATAACATGAAGTATTTGATTTGGGAAATAAACGTTAATATTGTTTATTTTTTGAAACTAGACGACCTGGGATCCAATATTTACTCTATTTAATTTCAATATACTTTATAAACTATGATGTAAGATTCAATACAAATCTAAATAATTCAAGAATGGTTCTGATAAGATCCAATACGGGAATATCCTTATTTATATTCAAGAAAATCACCTCTCTTTGTACCAAATACGAAGAGCGAAATCTTTTGGAGTATAGTTTAAATAAAGGAATCGCTCTTCGACTAATTTATACTGTCCTCGTTCATGAGAGGTACAGTTAGTCATCAATCCGATATACTATTCCATTATTTGGACATTCATTATAACAGTCCTATCTATACTTTGTAAGTAAGTTGTGAAAAGTAATGATTTCTATTTTTGAATTTCAAATATATTTCTTTACTTTATTTTTATCATCTCTTAAAAAACCTATTTTTTAGTTTATGTTCATATAATGGCCCTAAAATCTGTTTAAATATTTTATTTTTGAATAAAAAAAGTTAATATATTTATTTTAAAAAATTAGCGAATTAAAATTTTAAAGAAAGACATAAATCATTATTTCAGCCTTTTTCTTACTGATAATCCCTACCATCTCCCCTATTCCAGGAAGCATAGATTCCCACATGGCCGTGAATATCATAAAGCACGCTTGGATATGGATAAGAGAGTATAATCTTGTTTAGGACATATTGCACCAAATAGCATTAAAACTATTCAATATTTTATTTCTCCAATAAAAAATACCGGCCAAAATTAATATCTCCTTCTTCCAACAACCTGAAACCGGCCTGGTCAAAGAGAGATCTCCATTCCTTTTTAGAGGTCATTAATAAAGAAAATACACTCATCACGGCAAAGGTGTGCAGGCCCGGCACCGGAACAATAACCAGTAATTTTCCACCTTTTTTAAGAACCCTGAACAACTCAGCCAATCCAGAAAGTTTGGCCGGACCTAAATTATTCAACAAAAGGGCGCTGACCGCTGAATCAAAGCTATTATCCTCAAATTCCATGTGAGTTACATCCCCCTGGACTATGCGAACCCGGTTACTTATTCCCGCAATTTCCAGATTTTTCTCCAGCAAATCCCTTCCACCAGACATGGAGTCCACCTGGGGATCAAAGAGATCCAGGGCCACTATCTGTCCATTTTTCAATAATTTGGCCACTTCAATGGTTACCCGGCCGGCGCCACACCCGGCATCCAGGACCAAGTCATTTGGTGAGGAAAATAAATCAACAAAGGGAAGGACCATATAATCGGGAGAGATTACCTTGCGGGCCACCATACTCCCTATAACAAAGTTTACAGCCAGTAAAATAAAGGTCAGTGATAGAACCTGTAGATAAGGCCACCAGGTATTGAAAAATAGCACTAAACTGGCCGCCAGAGAGATTATTCCCATAATCCTAAGGCCATAAATGAGACTATTGGTCTTATAATAGAATTCATATTGTTGTTTGTTCATTATTCTCACCATTTTTTGTCTTTCATTATTTTAACTGCCGTTTTGGAGCTGAAAAACGTGTAGAAATACATTTCTAGGCAGGATTATTGTTTCCCACACTAATGACCACATTCCCCTTTTTGTGCCCTTTCTCAACATGCCGGTGAGCATCAGCAATCTGTTCCAATGGATAGCACCTATCTATCACTGGTTTAAGTTTTCCTTCCTCAATAAGCTCTTTAATAAAAGTCAGAGATTTAGTTTTTTCAACTGACATGTCAAATATTACTTTTTTACTGCCTATCACTCTGGTCCATAGCGTTTGTAAAATTGGTGTAAGCCCCATTACCGTCACCAGATAGCGTCCATTTTTATTTAGTGAATCCTTACAATGTGAAAATGAGCTCTTGCCTACCGTGTCAAAAATAATATCATATTTTTCACCTTTTCTGGTAAAATCTTCTTGAGTGTAATCAATTACTTTATCGGCACCCAGAGATTTTACCAGTTCTACATTTGAGCTGCTACATACCCCGGTGACCTCTGCCCCAAAGTATTTGGCAATTTGTACTGCAAAAGTACCTATACTTCCTGAGGCACCATTGATAAGGACTTTTTCTCCGCTTTGGATGTTTGCCTTTTCTTTGAGGAAAAACAAGGCGGTTGATGCTCCATCAACTACAGCGGCCGCTTCTTCATAGGCCATATTGGTAGGTTTTAGTACTAGTGATCCTTCTTCACTCATGCATTTGTACTCGGCATAAGCACCCGGTCCAAAACCAGTGAATCCATAGACCTGATCGCCTTTATTGAATCGTTTTACATCTTTACCTATGGATTCAATTTCCCCGGCAAGCTCCAGGCCTGGTATTTTGAATTTCTTTCGGGGTTTTCTAAGGCCCAAAATGATCCTGCTAACCATGGATTCACCCCTCCGCATCATGCTGTCAGCGGTAGTTACTGTGGTGGCATGTACTCTTATCAGTACTTCATTGTCCTGGGGAACAGGTTGAGCTACCTCTTTGAGTTGCAAAACATCTGGTGATCCGTATTCGGTGCATACAATCGCTTTCATATTTTTTTCCTCCAAATTAATTGATTAACCTTCCCATTTATTATCCAATTCATACTGCTCATTTTAGCTATTATAGTGATTGAATTAATCATTCACACGTTGATTAGGCCCGTATTAACATTTAATGGCATTTGTTTTTAGTTTTTTATTATATTGGCATAATTGTACTATTATGTAGCCATAAAAGACCATGGACAGGAATAAAAGTGCGGAAATCCATTTAGAAAAACTGAAATTGACAATTGAAACTAGGGCTATTAAAAATAGAGTTACTAACACTCCAAAGATGACCGTCCTGATTTGACGATTGTTTCTTTCAATTAATGATTTTGTATCGGTGTAGATGTTGGGCCTTTCATCAGCATCATCATCATAGGGTTTACGCCAAATAAACCATGGTCCCATTTTATTATCCATTGATTCCCAACCATCTTCTTTGAAAAGCTCAAAATAATTATCTCCAGGAAACGCAGGATAATCCCAACAATATCTCATTTTCCTCACTTTTCCTTTCTTAAAACTGAACCTAATTTGGGCAAAATCGACTTTAGTCAGATTCCAACCATTCTTTTCCATTTCTTCCAACCAATTTTCTACTTTCGGAGTGTTCCAGCCCCACCACCAGTGCCACACATTTTTAACTTCTTTCATTATGAATCCCCCATTTCGGTTTTGCCAAGACTCAGAAGCTCTTCTAAACGTTCAAGTTCAAGTTTTTGCACAGTTTTACCTTTTTCACTGAGTTCATAGACTTTTTTACGACTTTCTTCAGCAACTGGAATTATTAATCCTTCTTTTTCCATTCGGGACAGATTTCCATACATAGTTCCCGCCCCGATATTAATACGTCCATTGGTAATTTCGTTAACGTGTTGCATTATCCCATAACCATGCCGTGGCTTATTTAGAGAAATAAGAACATAATAAGCTGCTTCTGTTAAAGGTAAATACTTTTTTTGTAATATTTTAGTATCCATATTGATCTCCCAAATTTATACATCGTGCAATGTTATACCATACTGCGATATATCGCGGCACGTTATATATAAACATTCTGATTCAAAATAAATTAAGAAAAAAAAAATGATTTAACGACTAATAAAAATAATATGGTGCTGGAAAATTAATAAAAACGATTTAAAGCTCTTTAGGTATTTATTGAACAAAAATTACTTTCAGACCATTACTCCCCACGAAATTGGCCTAAATCAATAAGAGACCCGGAATTATAACCTTTCTTTATACTTTAATTCCTGGAATTTAATCTTATAAAAGGTCCCTTCTCCTTTTAAAAACTCTATATCCCCATCTAATTGGTCCACCAGGGAATTAATCAAAGTCAGGCCCAGTGTGGCACTTTCTAATTCAGACTCATCTATAAATCCTATTCCATCGTCTCCCACAATTAAAACGTATTCATCATCATCCTGGTGCATTTTAACAGTTATTTTACCACTCTTACCAGAAGGAAAGGCATGCTTCAAACTATTGCTCACAATCTCATTTATTATGAGGCCACAGGGAACTGAAGTTTCAATATTAAACTCTATTTTTTCATCAATATCCAATTCCAAATCAATATTAGCCAAATTTTTAGAATAATCATATATTAAAGTACTCAAAAGAGTTTTCAGATAATCAGAAAAGTTTATGGAACTTAAGTTCTCAGAAATATAGAGTTTTTCATGGATCATGGCCATGGTCCTCACCCGATTCTGGCTCTCTACAAAAAGTTCAAGATCTCGATCATCCACCACATTTCTAGACTCTAAATTCAAAAGGCTGATGATAATCTGTAAATTATTATTCACCCGGTGGTGAATTTCTTTGAGTAAGGTTTTCTTTTCCCGGAGTGAGTTTTTAACAAATTTTGCAGCTTCTCTCTGTTCAGTGATATCCCTAGTGCTGTAAATAAATCCTTTAAGCTTATCATTTTCAAAAATAGGCTGTCCAATTGACTCCAACCAAAGGTATTTACCTTCTGCATTTTTATAACGATATTGGGGCCGGGCCATACTAATGGATTCCACTGATTTTTTAAGACCATCAGTAACTTTTTGCGCATCATCAGGGTGAACAAAATCATAGAATGACTTTCCCCATAGATATTCTGGAGGGTAACCTAAAAGCTGCTTAGAAGAGGGACTTACATATTTGAAAATACCCTTTTCATCTGATTCTGTGATAAGATCCAGCATGTTAGAGGTAATAAAGTTAAGTTGTTCCTCCCTATCAGAAATTGTTTTTTGGGCTTTTCTTATCTCATTTAAAGACAGTATTTGCCGGACAATTACCATTACCACAATAATCCCCACTCCCCAAATTAAGGCCTTATCGGGTTTGGTAAGGATTAGAAGACTGTAGGCAAATAGAACCAATATTAAGGGCAAATAAGAACCCCAATTATTTGAAGATTTTAAGTGCCTATAATGAGATATTAAATGTTTAAAGTCAATATTAATATTGTTTAGATAGCTTATGATAGCTAATACTAAAAATATCATGTTGGAAGCGTAGAACACATTGAATACCCATTGATATATTAAAAGAGGACTCACCACATCATAAGCATATATCATGTCACCTAATACTTGAAAAAACATTCCTAAAGCGAATAAAACTAAGGATAGTTCTGAAATCTTCTTGTTTTCACTGAATAATAATATGAGTATTGATAATAGGATTATGAGATCATAAAATAGGTAAGATATTGAAAGCATTACTGATATAGCATCTGGTTGACTGGGCCCCACTGTGGGCCAGATAAACAGAAACCATACTATAAAAAATGCAGAAACCATGACTATAGCCGAATCTAATAAATTTTTATATTTAATTTTAAATGGTTTTTTAATAAAAAAAAGTATACCTAGCACCAATAAAGGGTAAGCCACCATGTAAAATATATCTGCCATGGAAAGTGAAGGAATTACACCAATATCCTTGAAAGCAAAATAAAAAAAGTTGGCCACAAAGTACATTATCATGCCCATAGCCAGTATCAACCAGGGCTTAAAAGTGTCCCTATGCATTTTATAGGACCACCATGTCGTGTAAATTAGCATTCCTGATGTAAAAAGACTAATTATTGGCGTTAAAATTTCAATGTAGGGTGAAAATAAGTTAGTATTCCATATTAAAATAGGAATGATGATTAAAGCGATTAAAGCTCCTATTGCTACCATTAACAATGATTTAAATCCATTTGATGAAGAGGATAAATACATTTTTGACCTGAAATTCATATCTTAATTATAATTATGTCTTCAGTATTAATTATAATTAATTGAAGATATTTCAGGAACATCTGAAAAGTACTGGATTTAATGAATTATAACTTACTTTTTTGATATAATCTAGGTATTTGTTCTTTTCTAAGTGTAAAAAAAGGCCAGATTATTGTGAAAAGTACTGCACCTGCGAGCAATGGTAAATAAGAATAGTGTGAAACAGGCCCCTGATAAAAATATATGTATATCACAATAATATCATATAAAACGGTTAATGCCATTGCTAAAATCCAAAATAGATTTTTAGTAAAGCCATTGTATATTAAAATATTAAATAAAACAAATTGCAACCAAATGAATGTCATTGCCAGTTTATAAGGAGATTGAGTTCCTATAAACGTCATAAAAGATAAAATAGCATTCATAGAAAATACAATTACTCCAAATTTTAACCAAAGTTTGTTTTTACTTATAAATTCCATTCCCTTCACCATTCACTTTTCCAAGGCATGTTTTCATTCTTTTCCCGGCCCATGAATTGGTAAATAAACACACCAGTGGCCACAATCATGGCTAGTATCCAGGTGTAGAACCAGGCCAAATCATTTAAAATGAAGTCCGGCATGTACAAATAAAGATAGATTATTAATGCTGAGAAAATTCCAATTGTTGAGAAAACGGCCAGATAATAGGTTTTATTATAATATCCCTTGTTTATGAACAGGCCGCTGATTATTATAAGCAATCCAAATAGAATAAAGAATACGGAGCTTGTTTGATCTACGAAAATGCTTCCTATTCCAAGTAAGGCAAATACTGTTCCAGCAATGATATCTATAGTTCCTCTTCTCAAGTCAATCATCTCCTTATCGGATTTTTAAATTACTTTGATTAATAATTTTTCTATTTATTCTAAAGATAAAATGAATAATCAATATATGATATTCCAATAATATTCACCAAGGCCAGTTATATCCTCGGTTCATAGCTCAATTCCCGGAAAATAATCCTATAAAAATTTCCTTCCCCTGCCTTCCCAGTCTTTGCCGTATCCAGGTGTCCAATGGCGGAAAGGCTGTCCC
>DAWK01000149.1 GCA_002509745.1 Methanobacteriaceae archaeon UBA349
CCATAAGCAAAAATTATCCTATTCCTGAACCATCTAAAATGGACTACCGATTAGATGAAAGGAGGATAAGAGCAGTTTTAATTTATATTTTAGAACAAGCTGCCAGGGAAGGACATACTTTGCTTCCTGTGGCCCATTTGATTGATAAAATCAATAAATTATCCATAGAACCTCCATTTGAAATTGATTCGGAAACCTTAGAAATAGTTGAAGATGATTTCGAGGATTTAATAAGTGTAATTAAGTTAAAAGATGGGAAAAAGGCATATAAATTAAGATATTTAGAGGAAATGGGAAATATCATCAAAAAAACTGTTGAAGATAGATTAAGTCAAGAAAAAATACTCTTAAATCAAAATTGGCGGAAATTAATTGATGATGTATTTGATAATGATCCATTACTCAACAAGAAAGTTGATCCGGTAATGGAGGAAGAAGCCAGAAAAGAAAAAGCGAAAGCACTTGAAGTTCTTGTCCAATCACGAGTTTCAGTTCTAATTGGCCCTGCAGGTACTGGTAAAACAAAATTATTATCAGTTCTTTGCAGTCAAGAAGATATCAAAAATGAAGGTATTCTATTACTGGCCCCTACTGGTAAAGCACGAGTCAAAATAGAAGAGGGTGTCAGACATTTAGGTTTGAAAGCTCAAACACTGGCTCAATTCTTAATAAAACAAGATAGATTTGACTGGGAAACTGGAAGATACCATCTATCAGATAAAAAGAAAATTTCTAAAGCTAAAACTATAATTGTTGATGAAGCTTCCATGATTTCTGAAGATATGTTATCAGCCTTATTAGATTCCTTAAAAGGTTTTAAAAGATTGATTTTAGTAGGAGACCCAAATCAACTACCACCTATAGGCCCAGGTAGACCATTTGTGGACATAATTAAAAAAATAAATCATGCAACAAATTCTGGTGAAATAGAATATAATTCAGTTTTTGAATTAACTGTAAATATTCGCCACATTGATCCGGATAAAGATGGAAAAGATCTGGAATTAGCAAAATGGTTTAGTGAAGATGTTCCTTCTAGTGATGATCTTTCAAGAATTATTAACAAAAAAAACTATTCTAACTGCATAGCCTTTAAAAAATGGGATTCACAGGATGATTTCAGAGATTTGATTCTAAAATCATTAGTAAATGAAATTGGCGAGATAAAAAGTTCTAATGATTATGGTGGTTTTAATAAGTCATTAGGTGCTGTTAACGGGGGTAAATGGACTAATTATGATGCAAATGGTATTGAAAATTGGCAAATTCTATCCCCAGTTCGTAATCATACTCATGGGGTTATGGAAATAAATCGATTTATACACAAACGATTTAGGGGAGGATTAATTAATAACCTTAGAACAGGAAAAATTAAGAATTCTCTTAAACCTTTGGGAAATGAAGAAATAATTGGTGGAGATAAAGTCATCAATGTTTTAAATCATCAAAGATGGTGTTCAGATATTGATGATTATACTGATAAATCAATGGGTTATATTGCTAACGGAGAAATAGGTGTTGTATATGGTGCTCATAAAAAATATGGGGTTAATATCCAATTTTCAACCCAAAAAGATAAATTATATGGATTTCCCAAATTTGAGTTTTCTGAAGAAATTTCTACTCTCTTAGAGCTTGCTTATGCATTAACCGTTCACAAAGCTCAAGGTAGTGACTTTAAAAAAGTTTTCTTAGTTATTCCAAAAAAGTGCAGTTTAATATCTAAGGAATTAATATATACTGCCCTTACTCGACATAAAGAATCTGTCATGGTGTTATATGAGGGAGATCCTAATGATATTCTGAAATATTCCTCTGACTTTTACTCTGAAACTGCTAAAAGATTCACGGATTTATTTAAAGCTCCAAGTATAATTGAAATTGAGGAAAAATACTTTGAAGAAAGTTTAATCCATGGTACTTTACGAGGAGAGATGGTCAGATCCAAATCTGAGGTAATTATTGCTAATATTTTATATGATAATCAAATTGACTATGATTATGAAAAGAAACTATTTATGGGTGATGAATTTAAAATTCCAGATTTCACCATTGAAAGTTCTGATGGAGAAACGACTTATTATTGGGAACATTTAGGAATGCTTAAAGTTCCAGAATACCGAGAAAAATGGGATAAAAAGCGGGAATGGTATATTAAAAATGATATTTTGCTTTATGAATATGGTAGAGGTAAAAATGGTACTTTGATAGTCACGGTGGATGATGAAAAAGGTGGAATTTCATCTCAAGAAATTGAAAAATGGGTTGAAATCGTTTCAAAATAGATATTATATTTATCCATTTCGATTTTTATTAATTAAATATGATTATATGTTAATAATACAATTTTAGTACATGAAAAAGGAATTAGGAATTTACACAACTCCTAGGCAAATAATTGACTTTTGTATAAAAATTTTGAAGCCTGAAGCAGGTCAATTAATTTTGGATCCTGCTTGTGGAACTGGTGGATTTTTAAAAGGAATTATTGATTATTTTAATCACGAAAATCTAAAAATTAGTCAAAACAAAATTTTCGGAATAGATATTGATTCGAATGCTTATATTTCAATGGAACAATATCAGTACAAGGAATATATTCATCTGATTAACTCTGATTCATTACAGAGTTTTGGTAATCTAAGAGATGAAAATCCTAATTTAAATGCTAATAATTTTGATATTGTCTTAACAAGCCCTCCTTTTGGTAGAATTAATTCTAATAATCCTAGAATTATGCGCGATAAATATCTTGAAGTTTCATTTCTTAAAAGATGCTTAAAATTTTTAAAACCTAATGGCAAAATGGCCATTTTATTACCCGATTCTATCCTTAGATCTTCTAAACACTCTAAGATTATTGATTATATTTTAGAAAAATCTAAAATTTTAGCTATTGTTTCGATTCCACAGTTTGGATTTGTTCATTATGGAAGTAAAATCAAAACATCCATCCTATTTTTAGAAAAAAAAGATCCTGAAATGAAAGAATTAAGTAATTATAATTTATTCATGGCTATTCCTAAGCAAATTGGAGTAGATGCTAAAGGTAGACCTGAAAAAAATGATTTTAATTTAATTATAGAAGAATATGATGCTTTTTACAAGGATCCAGACAATTATATTGGATTTAATCCTGATGATTCAAATGTGAAATTTTTTGCAATAAATACAAATAACATCAAAGATCGGCTGAATGCTGAATTTCATGATCCATTTAGCGTTTGGAAATCTGCAATAAATTTTGAAAGATATGTTCTTTCATTAATTGAGGCTTATGCAAAACGAGAAAATAAAGTTTTTTACCCAAATTACAAAGTAAAAAATAATAAATTATATGGATTTGATGGATTTGCACCTAATGGCCTATGGGATTTTGAAGGACCTTTAATAATTGAAGTTAAATATAAATTGCATTCAAAGAGCCAGATTGACAAAATTATTAATAATTTAGATCACATAGATGAAGAAATTGCAAATATTTTAATAATTACCGATTTTTTAGATAAAAAACGTTTTTTAAAGGATAAATTCATTGAAGAAAATATTAATATCACATTTTGGAATCAAAAAGATTTAAAAAAATTAGAAGAAGAAATTCCTGAAGTTTCTTATCCTTTAACTAAAGATTTAGGTGGGGCAATAAAATTTTGGTTGAATGCAAATTATGATTATCAAAGAGATTCTTTAATAGATGAAATTGGAAGTAAAGATAATTTAGTCCTTTTTTTAGGTGCTGGATGTTCTGTTGGTGATGAAATTCCTAACTGGAATAAATTATTAGAAAATCTTTTATTTGATTTGTTTAATGAACATATTGAGGATGAAGATCTATTAAATAGATTAGAATTAATAAATAAAGATGACAAATTCTTTAAAATTAAAGAGAAATTGGATAAATCTAATTTAATGTTAGGAAGATTCATTAAAGAAATGCTTGATGAAAGATTTACAGAACAAACTCGAATGTCTCTATATAATAATGATATTAGAGATATTTGTGGAAATTCAACATTAAATGCCATATCTGATTTTATTAGAGATAATAAAGATTCCATTAATGGAATTATTACATATAATTTTGATGATTTATTGGAATTCTATTTAGATAAAAGGCATATAAATTATAATAGTATTTATAATGGTGGAATAAATCCATCTCAGGATCAGATTCCAATTTATCATGTACATGGTTATCTCCCCAAAGATATTGTTGTAGAGAATGATAGTGTAATTTTTGGAGAAAAAGAATATCATATCCAATATGGAGATCCTCATTCTTGGCAAAATATGATTCCATTGAAATTTTTAAGAGAAAAAACAGTTCTATTTATTGGTTTAAGTATGGATGATCCTAATTTGAGAAGGTTATTGGAAATTGGTTATAGGTATTTTAACAGTCCAAAACATTACTTAATTTATTCTAAAAAAAGATGGGATTCACATGACGAGAATGTTTCTAATATTTTTAGAGGAATGGAAGAGCGAACTTTCCATGATTTAGGATTGAAAATAATATGGCTAGAAAATCATGACGAAATTATTGATTTGCTTAAAAATATAAGTAAATCTCGTTCCTAATTTATTTTTTAAAGATCAGATAATGGGTGATATCATTAAAATTAAAGAAGCTTTAGAACAATTCATTGATGGTAAAGATAAAAATAACGGTAGAAAATTCCTTTGATTATTGTTATAACTATTTTTATTCATTTCCAAGAANNACAACACAAAAACAGCCCTACAAAAGCTTTCCGAAACCTAAAAAATCTAAGACCCTAAACTATTTTTATTCATTTCCAAGAAGATAAAATTTCTGAATTGGATAGTCCAAAAAATATGCAAATGAGTTGCTTACAGCTGGGTTTTTATCTGGCTAGATGAGGGATGATGAGAAATTCTTTTCTTTTAGAAAAAAGTGTTAAAAATTATGAGAAATTGATAAACTCCATTTCAAATATGAATCCAAAGCTATGGGAAATATATGTGGATATATAAAGCTAAATTATTGGATATGTATGGTTTTATTAATGGTCAAAAATGATCCATTTGTGATTAAACCAGTTAAATTTATAATCATTTCTTAAATTTTCCTTCCTAGATGTTCTAGTTAGAGATTTAACTGTGATTCATCATGTTTTTTCTTTTGGATTATATGCATATCAATACCAGTATAATAAATACTAACTTCAAAACATGATCTTAAAGCCTTTAAAAATCAGGCTGTCTCCAAAATCTCCTTAAAAATATAAAATGATTTTAGTTTTGAGTATCATGCTCAAAAAATGATATAATTTAAGTATTATAATTGTAATAATTATTAACATGAATTTAATACAATGGTATCTTATATTAGAGAAGGTCAGAATATTTAATTCTATTAAAAGGATGTTTATAGAACAAGGAAATTCAAAAGAGGTTATATAATGATTTTTAATAATTATTATATAATTCCGCGAGAGTATCCTGAAAATGAAGATTATATAGTATATAACTATATAATATATAATGTTATATTTTTAATACTTTTTTTACACTATATAAAAAATCTTAAAATAACATATATATAATAATATATAATAATAAATTAATAAAAATATATTATTAATTTACTATATAATAAAAAAGAAAAAATCATATATAAATAAAAATCAATCAGTTTATATGGTATTTCCCATCTGTTGATTTTTTAAGCATTGGTATGAGCTTCTTTTGATAAGCTTGAATCTCATTGAATTATTTTCAAAATGAATTATTAATTTTTTCCTTGAGCCTAATGAAATTCAAAAATAATCCTAAAATTACATCCCAATTAGAATAGGCCTATTTCAGGATTATTTCCTATTCTTTTACTTTTTTAAAATAATAATCTCGACTAATTGATCAGGTTTAGGTTTTAGCTGATTTAACATTTCTATTAAATCTATTTTGTCTCTAAAATCATATTCTCCCGTTTTATATTTTACTGCTCTGGTTTCTTTTTTAATTGATTCCATCTAATAACACCCCTTTGAATAAAATGAAAAAATATATATTTATTCTATTTATATTGATATATAATATGGAGTATTTTATCAATAATGTTTAAAATTTAGAAATAAATCGAAGTTCTTGATTATCATGATCAAAAAAACTCTGGACAAAATCCAGGCCAACAATCTCTTCCGGGACAAAATAGAACATGTAGAAATCATCCCTCCCCAAGATGGCCAATATGGTCAATTAGATAATCTACCAGGTAATATTCAAAATTATCTGGAAAATAACCAGATTAAACTCTATAAACATCAATGTGAGGCTGCTGAATATTTAAGAGATGGAAAAAATGTGCTTATTACCACTCCCACAGCTTCAGGTAAAACATTATCATTTAATATTCCCATAATGGAGAAATTATCCCAAAATAAAGAGGCCACGGCCCTCTATATCTACCCGGCCAAGGCTCTGGCCAATGACCAGTTAAATATTTTAAGAGAATTGGAAAAAGAATTAGGCCTTGAATTGGAACCAAATATCTATGATGGTGACACTCCACGAGATATTCGACCGTGGATTAGAAATAATTCTCGTTTAATTTTAACCAACCCTTATGAATTGCATCTAATTTTATCATGGCACCATTTATGGTCCGATTTTTATCGAAATTTACAATTCATTGTTATTGATGAAGCTCACCACTATCGAGGCGTTTTTGGGTCAAATGTGGCCTTTTTAATAAGAAGAATACGCAGAATTTGTAATTATTATGGATCAAATCCTCAATTTATTCTCTCTTCAGCTACTCTGGCTAATCCTAAGGAATTTGGAAATAAACTCACCGGTTTAGATTTTAAACTGGTCAGTGAGGATACTTCCCCTAGGGGTAAGAAATATTTTGTTCTCTACAATCCCTATAAAGTAAAAGGCAAATTATCTACCCACCTGGAGACCAAGAACCTTTTATTGGTTTTTATTTTGTCTAATCTTCAGACTTTATGCTTTACCATTTCCCGAAAAATGGCCGAAATTATTGCTAATCAGGCCCGGAATGAATTTAATGATGTAAAACCAGAAATGGTAGATAAAATCATGGCTTACCGGGCAGGATACTTAGCTGAAGATAGAAGAAAAATTGAAAAAGGATTAAAAGAAGGTGAACTTCTGGCCGTTACCTCCACCAATGCTTTAGAGATGGGAATTAACATTGGTTCTCTGGATGTGGTAATTATTTCAGGATATCCTGGCACTGTTATTTCTACCTGGCAACAAGCTGGAAGAGCAGGCAGAGGTGCAGATGATTCCATGGTTTTCATGGTGGCCTTTGAAAATCCTTTAGATCAGTACTTTATGCAAAATCCTCATTTTTTATTTGATAAACCACATGAAAATGCCATTATTAGTCTTGAAAATCCACATATTATTCAAGCTCATCTTTTATGTGCCACCAATGAACTTCCTTTAACTGATGATGAAATGGAAACCATTTTTGGGACCGGAGTAGATTTAATTGAAAATATTGCCAATAATGGACTAGTAACCAGAACAAAACAAGGATGGATTTACTTCGATAAAAATAATAGCCCTGCCTTTGAATATGGCCTAGATCAAATATCATCAGACACTTTTAAGGTTTTTTATAGAAATAAATTACTGGAGAAAATGGATCGCTCCTATGCTTATCGAGAGGCCCACGAAGGCGCAGTTTTAATGAATAAAGGGGAAACCTATCTGGTTGATAGATTAGATTTAAAAAAACAAGTTATTAATGTAACTAAAAAAGACGTGGATTACAGTACTCATGTCATGAGAGATAGTGATATAAAAGTAATTAATGAAATCCATACCAAAGATATTGGAAAGATGTCCATACATTTTGGTGAATTAGAAGTAACTGAAAAATTTGATAAATATAAAGTTATGAACTATGGTAAGACACTAGAAGTGCATAAATTGGACCTTCCACCCATAAAATTCCAAACTAAAGGATTATGGTTCACCATACCATTTTCCATACAAGAAAAAATATTTAATCTTTTCTCCATTAATGAAATTTTCGATGGTGGCCTTCATGGGGCAGAACATGCCTTTATTTCTATGATGCCTTTACATGTTATGTGTGATCGTAATGATATTGGTGGATTTTCAACTTCATACCATCACGACACTCAAGAGGCTACAATTTTTATTTATGACTTTTATAAAGGAGGTATTGGTCTTGCTGAGAAAGCTGTGGAATTGTTTGAGGAAATATTGAATGTAACTTGGAAAATGGTTAAAGGATGTAGATGTAGTAATGGCTGTCCTTCGTGTATTTATTCACCTAAATGTGGTAATGATAACCAACCTCTGGATAAAAAAGGAACCATAATTGTTTTACAGCATTTACTAAAATCTATTAATCCCTCTTTCCAGGCCATGGAATATGAAAACCTAATTTCAGAGTCTAAACCTGAAAAAATTGGTATTGGTGCTGAGGTTTATAAAAATAATGACCAATTTTTACTATTTAATGAAAAAGGAAAAGGATTATTTGATGAAGGTAATTTAGATGATGCTTTGGTATTTTTCAACCATTCATTAGTATCTAAAGAAAACCTGGAAGCTCTAGAATACAAGGCCATGATCATGGAAATGAAAGAGAATAGAGAATTTGCTATTAAATACTATGATATGGCTTTAAAATTAGATCCAGATAATGTTGAAATTCTTTATCTAAAGGCAGTTACTCTTTTTAATGATAATGAGGTCGCTGAGGCACTTAAACTTTTAAATCAAGTTATTCACATGGAGCCAGAGCATGAAGATGGTTGGTATCTTAAGGGATTGGCCCTAGAGTACGAAGGTAATGAAGCAGAAGCCATAAAATGTTATTCACAAGTACTGAGTATTAATCCTATTAATGAAGATGCATTTAATAACCTTAAAAAGCTATTATAATTATTCTGATAGTTCAATTATTATTTAATTTACAATCCAGGTGATTTTTTGACATTAGATCCTGAACAAATGGCCAGAGAATACTATGAACTTAAATCCCAAATAAACAAATTGGAATCTCGCCGAAAAAAGATGAAAAATTCTCTTTTTGAAATATTTGACCAAAAAAGAGTTAATGAAATCATCAGTGAGGATATAAAGGTCTACCGTAACTATATTACTCGAATTAGCTGGGACGAAGATAAACTAAAACCTATTCTCTTACAAAAAGGCCTTTGGGAACAAGTGTTATCACCAGATAATAAAAAAATTAAAGAGTTAATTGCCTCGGGAATTATTTCTGAAGAAGATCTAAATAATGCTAAAATAGCAAGAGGAAGCTGGTATACTTATGCTAAAAAAATAAAAGTTGAAGCCCAAGTTCAAACTAATAAAAATGATTCTACTATTAATTCTTTAAATGAATTTGATAGTTCAGTTACGTTGCCGGCGGAAGAATTGAAAACACTAATCATCACTGATATCTTTTATAATGTTAATGATAAAATCACAGTACATGCTATTGATAATGATGGTAATCCCATAAGATTGGTTCCAAATACTGATGTTATAGAAGAGAATATGGATTCACTTGAAAATAAAAATATCAGGCCATTTTCTGTGGTGAAACTAAAATTACTATCTGAAAACAGTGAAAGCTCTTATTTAGAAAATAAACTATGGAATAATGATATTTCCCCTAGTTTTATAAGAAATCTTTCAGAAGAAGAAAGAAAAGAATTACTGGATTATGATTGTCACCAAGCAGTTAGTGATATTTTCCATGATGAAATTCATCAAAATAATTTTATAAAATCTAAGGTTATTGAAAAGTCCATGGGGACTATTAAGATTTCTAAAATAAACCATTTAGAATATGCGGCTAATGAGGAAAAAGAATGTATTTTGTCTTTTATTGATGAAAAAAATGAAGAGTACAATTTATCAGTAAAGGATTATACATTTAAAAATTATTTAAATAATTTAAGTGAACAGGGAAATTCTAATGAGCATATTAATGACTTAAGTAAATCAAAATTTGAAAATAAGGACTTATATTTGAGGATTGGCCTCCAACAAATTGCCGAGGACATTCACTGGCTTTATATTATTAGTATTTACAGTTTTCCAGATTATGGATTAGAAAAATAATCTTATTTAATCTATATTTGACGAATCTGAATTTTTAAAAATGCTAATCCATTTAACTTGACTGGAGTTAAATAAGAGCTTCGATTCCGTCATAATCATGATTTTTCTCTTTTAATCTTTCCTCAATCAAATTCCAAATCGAAATATCAACAGAAAAAAACATTCCTTGTAAATTATTATTAGAAGAAATCCAATAGTTCAGGGTAGGGTTTACTTGCATTCTTTATAAGTTAAAGGATAAGCGAATTCATGTATAATGTCATACTCGCAGCAATGACCAATTTTGTAAATCCTTTTTTTGTTTAGATATGGCAATTAGACAATGGTTTACTCTTCAATAATGCCAATTCTTCAATAAGCTTGAAATCATCTGACTTAATATCTTTAACTTTGACCTGATCAATGGAAATTAAGGCAAGGCACTTAAATACCTATTTTTAAGATCCATATACTTGTAAGCCCTATCTACATCAGAAATTTTATGGCCTGCTAGAGAATCAGCCATTACTTTATTCCCAATTTTATTTATTATGGTTGAAATGAAGTATTTCTTAGTGAATGGGTCCTCAAAAGCTGTAATCACAAACACTTGATAATCCTCCCCAGACATTAAATACTTTAGGGTCTTAGATTTTTTTCTTTTTTTGAAGGTTTATCTTTAGGTATTTTTAGTATTTTATGTGGTATTTGTTTGGTGTTGCTAAAAATACATTTGAT
>DAWK01000092.1 GCA_002509745.1 Methanobacteriaceae archaeon UBA349
GGAAAAAAACACATAGCTGTCTGCACAGGAACTGCATGTCATGTAACGGGGGCCAAGCAAATAATCGAGGGTATGGAACGCCATTTGGATATAACTGATGGAGAAACTACTTCTGACGGCGAATACTCTCTGGAATCAGTAGGATGTCTGGGATGCTGTGCTCTGGCTCCTGCAGCTATGGTAGATGATGAAATTAAGTCTAAATTATCTTTGAGAAGCATTAAAAAACTTTTTAGAGGTTATAATCCAGAAAAACCGTCAAAATAATGATTACTATTTTAGACGTATATTTGAAGGGGAAAAATCATGAACTTTAAAGAAATGGTCCAGCAAGAAAAAAAGGCCTATGATTCACTATTTTCTAAAGAGAATGCTGTTTTAATTGGATCAGCTACTTGTGGAAACTCGGCTGGAGCTCAAATTGCAAAAGAAGCCATTGAATCTGAAATGGAAAAAGCCAAATATCATGCTGAAATAATTGAAGTGGGCTGCATAGGCTTATGTTATGCTGAACCTATTATCATGGTCTCAAAACCACAAAAACCCGCATTAATTTATGGAAACGTCACTAAAAAAGTGGCCAGAGAGATAGCCAAATCTCATCTTATCAATGATATTCCTTTACCAGAATATGCTCTGGGAAGCTGGGGAGAAGGATATATTGATGGAATAACTCCTCTTTTGGAACAAAAATCTATGAAAATGCAGGAACGCAGAATTCTCCGAAACTGCGGCTTTATTGATCCCACTAATATAGGACACTATTTGGCCCAAGGAGGATATGCTGGTTTCATGAGAGCCTTGGAAATGGATTCCTCCGAGATAATTGAGGAAATGAAAAAAGCTGGTGTCCGGGGAAGAGGGGGAGCTGGATTCCCCACTTGGATGAAATGGCAATTCTGCATAGATTCTGACCAGGAGACCAATTACTTGGTGTGCAATGCTGATGAAGGAGATCCAGGAGCATTTATGAATCGCTCACTTTTAGAAAGTGATCCCCACTCTGTTCTGGAAGGAATATTAATTGCGGCTAAGACTATTGGAGCAGAAAAAGCCTACATTTACTGCAGAGCAGAATATCCGCTGGCTCTGGAGCGATTAAAAATTGCTATCTCCCAAATGACAGAGCGAGGATTCCTGGGTGAAAATATTCAAGGATCTGGATTTAATCTGGAAATTATTATAAAAGAAGGTGCAGGGGCATTTGTTTGTGGTGAGGAAACTGCACTTCTGGCATCCATTGAAGGTAAAAGGGGAACTCCTCGAACTAGACCTCCATTTCCAACTACGGAGGGCCTATTTGGCAAGCCCACAGTCATAAATAATGTGGAAACCATGGCCAGCGCGGCACTTATTATGCAAAAAGGTGCAGATAAATATTCGGAACTGGGAACCACGGAGAGTAAAGGAACTAAAACTTTTTGTCTGGTGGGGCAGGTTAAAAATACGGGCTTAATTGAAGTACCACTGGGAACCACTCTAAAAGAAGTAATATTTGATATAGGTGGGGGAATTATTGACGATGGTGAATTTAAGGCCGTGCAAATTGGAGGCCCCTCTGGAGGATGCATACCGGCCCAACATATTGATACGTCAATTGATTATAGCTCACTCATCGGTGTGGGGGCCATGATGGGATCTGGTGGATTGGTAGTCATGGACCAGAGCACTTGCATGGTAGAAGTGGCTCGCTATTTCCTGGAATTTATTCAAAGGGAGTCTTGTGGTAAATGCGTTCCTTGTAGATTGGGAACCAAACAGATGCTGGATATTTTGACTGATATGACCACAGGTAAAGGTTCAGAAGAAGATCTTAAGCTATTACCTGATCTGGCTCAGGCCATTAAAAAAGGATCGCTCTGTGCACTGGGACAATCATCACCCAACCCTATCTTAACCACCACTCGCTTTTTCATGGACGAATACGAGGCCCATATCAAAGATGGTGTTTGCCCGGCCTTGGACTGTAAAGACTTTATAGAGTACACCATTGATGCTGAAATTTGTGATGGGTGCATGGTTTGTCTTAAATCCTGTCCTGTATCAGCCATCACCGGATTTAAAGATGAAATCCATGTTATTGATGCTGAAACATGTGTTAAATGTGGTACTTGTCTGGATTTATGCAAAAGAAAGAAAAATGCAGTTAAATTGGTTGATGCGAAGTAATTTTTTACATTTTTTTTATTAATTTTTTTATTAATCAGGGAAATAACATGTCTGAAATAGTCATTTTACTCTTAGAAATCGTACCTATATCTCTAGCAGCAGCCATTAGCCCTACCAGTTTTGCTTTACTAATAGTTCTACTGTCTCTTTCTAAAAGACCTAAAACTAGCGGGGGCTGGTTTTTTACTGGGATCAACACTGATGATCTTGATAGCAGCTTTGTTAGGCATGGTAACTGCTGAAGGTTTTATTTTGACCAGGGCCGATCCAGGCCCACTTAAATCATGGATAGACTTGATTTTAGGAATCATAGTTCTCTACTACGGTTTTAAAATCCTATTAAAGAAGAAAGCATGGTTTGAAGAGAAAGAACTAGAACTCCCTACAAATAATAAATCTGCCACTTCAGAATTTCTTAGTAGCTTGTTTCTGGCCATGGGTCTCTTTGCTCTCAATTTCATTACCACTGCGCTTGTTTTTCTGGGTGGAAGTAAAATAGCGGCAGCTGGTTTAGGATGGTTGGGTACCATAATTTCATTATTGGTTTTAATGGCTATTACTCTGTCAATGATAGCTTTGCCGGTTTTGATATACTTTTTAACTCCTCAAAAAGCAAATAAAATCCTTTTTAAATTGAAAAAGTGGATTAAAAGGAATTGTCACTATTTAAATGCAATTTTAGTCATTTTAATTGGATTATATTTCCTTTCTAATGGTTTAGATGGATTAAACTGGATATAAAATTTAATTTTAATTCAAAATCAGAATTCTATTATTTATACGATCATTATTTAAGAAAAATAAATAAATAAATGGAAAATTACATGGTATCTTTTCCAGAACTGGCATTATAAGAATGTATCTGGATAAATTCACCTTTATCTATCCAGGTTCCATTAACTAAAAAGAAAGGGCCCCTCCATTCGGAATTAAATTGGCCCCCATTACTGGTTATTCTGGTTAATTTTACACTGACCTGGACCTGGTTTAAAGAAATTTTGGTGATATTTTCTATTTGTATGCTGCTGATAATGTATCCTCTGGTGACACCATTCTGTTTGAATAATAGATTAAAATCACTGAAAAATAATTCTAAAGACTTTGTAATGTTTTTCTTCAAGGCCACATCCTCAGGATTGACTGAACTTTGATTTTGGGGAGTGGTATTGGTGTGTACTGGTGTTTTAGCATGTTCTGTTTCCATGCCCGGTGTAGGCACGGTAAAAACTCCCCAAACCAAGACTACTCCTAATAAAATAGTAGCAACTAAAATAATGGGCTTAGCAAGGTTTAAATGTTCAATCCAAGTTTGAATAGGTTTCACTCGACCTTCACTAACACTATTTTTTGTTTTTAATACTGGGTTTAATTCAGGCTTATCACCTAAATAGCGGTTTAATATAACTCCTAAAAAACCACCTAAAGGCCCTAAAATCAGGAAATAGGGACCAATCCATATTATAGAAATTAATCCCGCCAAAAGCCCGGTGCTTATTCCGGTGATATAGTCTGATTCCTTTGATAAATACACGGAAATCACGCTGGCCATAAGGGGCAGTAAAAATAGAGCATTATTTCCTATAAAAAATTTTAAAATAATGCTTAGTAAAAGCCCGGCCAAAAGCCCGGCAATAACGGCCACATAATTAAAATTGTTCCAAAATTTATTCAAAACTAAGCCTCCATTGGCAGTATAACTTTTAATCTAAATTCATAATATTATTTTAATGGTTTGATTATAGATGTTAAGCATTAAATTGGTTACTATATTGCTGTGGTGAATCATAATCTCCAGTTTTGAGGGAACTTGTAAATGATAAACAGTCCAGCTAATATCATCAGAATAAAGAAAGTTCCGTTGTAAAACAAGCTACCACTATAATTGGGGTTAGTAATCTGTAGATAGGTTATAATTGACATTGCTACCAGAACGGCGGAGGTCACTCCCACGAAAATAGTTTTATTTTCATATTTTTTATACATGAAAAGGCCGCAAATTAGAAATATTGCTCCCACGGTAAGGCTTGTTGTATTAATGTCCCCAATACCCAGTAATAAGAACAATAATCCTAGAATTATATATAAAATTGATTTTTGCATTTTTTTACCTCAAATATTAATTTCTTACTTTAAAGATTGGATATTAGTAAATATAAACACCACCGACTTAGGTGTTTAAGGAGATAACTGTTTAATATTAATTAATAAAAACAAATATTAATTTAAATATTTAATTAAATGACACCATGTTTATATCAATTATAATTATTAGATTTTAAAAACATATTTAAAAGGTGATAATATGGATATCTCATCTCAATTAGAATTATTAGAAGGCAAAGACGTTATATTTAAATGGGGAGAAGACGGAAGGCAATTAGAAGGAAAAATAACTAAAATACATGAAAAACACAAGGCCTTCACCGCGGAGTATCATGATCCTGAGCTGGATGCCGGGGCGGGTACACTGGCTTCATTTACCAATGTGGCCCGCATTGATGGGAATTTGGTTGTTTTTAAGAAGTAATATTATTTAATCTCTTAAATCCATTTTATTTGGTATATTTTGGTTTCAATTAGAAAATTTTTTATTGTATGGTTCTTAATTTAGTATATTATTAAATAAGAGGCTAATTAATGAGGAAAGGTTTATTAAATATAATTCTCGGCGTGATGTTCGGATTTTCAGGATTAATGGGACTTTTATCGGTTCAAGAAATTTCAATACCTTATATTTATTTGGGATTTTATTTAGTATTAAATGGGGTATTCCAAAATAAAGGATATTATAATAAGACTTATTTCATGACTCAATTTTCAATTATCATTATATTTGGAATTATATTTGCTTATATCTATCTATTTATACCAGAATTCTTTGGAAATAAAATATTTTTTATTTATTTGACTTTTGCATCTTTAATTGGGATGTTAATATTATTAATTTATGAATTCTATCATAGGGAAAATAATCAGGTTTTTTTGGAGAAATGAATGGTGAATAAAAAATGGAAAATATAAGTAAAAAAAAGTACTGGCTGATCTTATTGGTAATTATATTCAGTATAGCTAGTATTTCCAGCCTTTATGAATTCATAATTTCTCATTCGATTTTCCAACTCTTCATGGCCATAGCATTCTTTTTATTCTTAGTATATGATTTATTTAGATTCAAAGGTCATTATAATAAAATATTCTGGATTATTATGGGTTTAGGAATAGCTGCTCTGGATATAATTGTAGTATATAGTTATGTAAATTCCCTTTATCAATCAGCCGCTGGTTTCTTATTCTATGCTCTGATAGCTGGCCTGGGATCCTTTTTCTTAGTGGGCCTTATCTTTGAGGAGAGGCATAGATTGGATGAGGTTCTGATGTGACTTTGAAATTCATTAAAATTTTAATTAGATAAAAACATAAATTGGCCCAATCATATTACTAATGGTGATAAAATGGATTTTAAAGATTGTATAAAATTTGCCAATGAAACACCAGTCTGTTATCTGGCCACGGCCGAGGGAGATCAACCAAGAGTAAGGGCCCTAGGTTTCTGGTTTGCTGATGAGACTGGATTTTACTTTCAAATTGGTGCTGTAAAGGATATGTATGGACAAATGCAGGCCAATCACAAAGTTGAAGCTTGCTTCTGGCAACCTGACGAACAGACCGGGACCATGATGCGGGTGGCTGGTGAAGTGGAATTTGTAGATGATGTGGAACTTAAAAAGAAAGTTTTAGAAGATAGGCCATTTCTTAAAGAATTTGGTATGACCTTTGACCACCCAGGACTGATAATTTTCCGCATTGCCAAGGGTGAGGCCTATTTCTGGACCATGGCCACTAATTTCCAGCCTAAAGATATGATTAAGTTTGGGGATTAAATTATTTCTTAATTATAATTTATTTTATATTTATTAAGGAATAATTTATTAAAACGCAGTTCGATTAATTTTCTTCAATTTTATGAAGAAAGAGAATAGTTTAATTATCTATTTCCAACTCTTTCTCTTCAAAAATGAAAATATCCTCAATATCGGCCTCTAAAACTCTGGCGATCATATAAGCTAATTTCAGAGAGGGGTTGTATTTACCTTTCTCCAAGAAGACAATGGTTTCCCGCCTGACTCCAACTTTTTCTGCTAATTGGGCCTGGGTTAGATCGTACTTGGCCCGTAATTCTTTTATTCTGGTCTTCATCCCATATCTCCTTAATTTCCATAATTCAATCAATAAAGAACAATTTTTTACTATAAAATCGTTTTTGACCACTACCTAACTAGCATAATTTATTGAAGAATATTAGATTATTATTTTAGTCTATGTCGCCTTTATGGCCTAAAATAGTGTTTGCTACAAGCATAGTGGAGGTCATGACGAAAATGGTCACTCCCATTAATTCGATGGGGTTGCGTATATTTTGCCCCCAATACATGCTTAATACCAGGAAAGAAACGAACGTTAAGGTTATGTACCAGGAATAAGTCGTGGCATATGTACCTATTTTTCGTAATCGCTCATCTTGGGCTTTTTTATCCATTCCCACATAGGTGAAAAAATTAGATACTAAGGCCATTATTCCTAATAAGAGCATAACTGATACTAAGTCGTTCATGGTCTTGGTAGCCATCATTATAAATCCTGAAAGCATTAAAGCAGCAGATCCAAGCCATATACTTATGTTATGCCAATTATAATTGCCCAACCATTTTTTACCCTCTTCAACATTTTCTTTTTTGTTAAAAAGAGGCACTAAAAATAGTATAAAAAATGCAAAAAACGCATAATATATTGGATTTTCTAAAACATACCCCAATACTCCTAGAAAACCGAGAATGCCCCAAAAATAATTAAATTCTATTTTCATCACTTCACCTCATTTTTATTTTAGCATATGTTGTTTATTTGCAACATTATGTTATATTTTTTTAACATTATGTTTGATAGATATAACATTTTACTATTTAAATCTTTGGTTAATGAAAAAATAATAATATAAATCTATAGATTAATCAAAAAGAATTTAAAGTTATTTGATAGATTAATATCTGGAATATCATTATACTAATCCTTTTTTTCGGTTTTCCATCGTTTAATACAATCTCCAATACTTAAAGAAACCTCGCTTTCCACTATTTGTTCTTCCAGCTTGCTTTTTTTAATATATTCTCTTAAAGGATCATAAACATTGGCTGCTTTAATTTTAATGCCTCGGTGGTTCATTTCTTCATAAAGCTCCTCTAGCATCTTGATTCCGGAATAATCAATGAAAGCTGTAGATTCAAAATCAAGAATAAATAGTTTGGTATCATTATATTCGTGATCTACCAGTTCGATAAGGGTATTCTTTATATTTTCGGTGTTCAGGAATATTTGGGAACCATCAATCCTCACAATGAGGGTGTGGGAAATTATTTCACCTTCTGGTCGGCTTTGAATATCTAAAAATCGATTAGTGCCAGGTATACGTCCTAATATAGCTACATGTGGATTGTACATGTTTTTTAGTAGTCCTAAAATGGACAGTATGACTCCTATGACAATTCCCTCCAGGGCCCCTAAAAACACCACAGACAACATGGTTAACAGGGCAATGGCAAATTCTATGCGGTTGAAATAGTAAATATTGCGAAAATGAGGGATGTCCACCAGGCCTTTAATAACATAAAGTACAATGGCGGCCAGTATGGCTTGGGGTAAGTTGTAAAAAACCCCGGTGAAAAATAAAAGTACCACTATGATTAGTAAAGCAGCTACGCCTCCTGATAATTGACTCTTAGCTCCATTATCATCATTCACGGCCGTACGGGAAAGGGCCCCTCCAATGGGAAGTCCCTGAAATAGGCCCACCATAACATTGGAAGCCCCTAAAGCAAGCAGTTCCTGATTTCCATCAATCTTATAACGGTATTTAGCTGCATATTCCTCGGCAAATAAATAACCTTCAATGTAGCTTACCAAAAAAACGGTGGCCGCTAAAGTTACCAGGATATTCACATCTATTAATGATGGATCGGGAATAACTAGGCCAGGTAAACCCTGAGGAATGGCACCCACTAAATCAACACCGAAAGAGGCCAGATTGGTAATGGTAATCAGTATAATGGAACCAATAACCAGAAAGAGGGCGTGGGGTAGTTTAGGGTACTTTTTATGGCCTACATATAAGAAAACGATACCTGCTGCTCCTATGGCCAGTGTGTACCAGTTAGTTTGGTCCAGATGCATGATGAGATAGTATATCCGTTCAAAAAAAGTTCCAGAGCTGCTTTCTATTCCAAATAATTTGGGTAGCTGTCCGGAGGCAATAAATAAGGCGATACCTGCTAAAAAACCGGTTAAAACAGTTTTAGAAATGAATTTAACAATAAAACCCATCTGTAATGTCCACGAAATCAGGGCCAAAACCCCAGCGGCTACTGCAACCAGGGAGACCATCATGAGGTACTGGCTGGCATTGGGAATCATCAGAGAACCCAGGGTGGCCCCTACCAGTATGGAAAGGGTGGAAGTGGGTCCAATAGATAGTTGTTTGGATGACCCGAAAACCATGTAAACTAGTAGAGCCACCATGGCCGAGTATAAACCAATTTCGGGAGGTACATTGGCCAGGGAAACATAGGCCATAACTTCTGGTATGGTGAAGGCCCCTACGGTTATTCCGGCTATGATGTCTGGTCTAAGCCAGTCTTTATTATAATTTCGGGCCCATTGAGTTATGGGTAGATATGATGAAATTGATTTCATTTTATCGGGATGATTTCATTTTATTTTTTAAAGCTATTTTTTTTATTATATGTTAAAATAAGACATATAATTGCCTTTATAATAAAATTGAACTCAGAAATAGATAAAGTTTATTAAATTTCGCTTTTGTTTAAAAAGCTCTAGAAATAAATGGAATTGAATATATAAAACTTGCAGATAATTATTCAAAAATTAAAGTAATTTTTTAGCCTTATGTTGAGCTTCCCATTTCTCTACACAGTCTTCAATACTTAAACAAACAGTGCTGTCCACTATTTCTTTTTCCAGACTACTATTTCTAATGGAATCTCTTAAAGGCCCATGCATATTAGCTGCTATGACTTTTATACCTCGGCGTTTTAGTTCGTCGTTGAGTTCTTCCAGCATTTGAATCCCTGAATAATCAATGAATGCAGAAGATTCAAAATCCAGAACAAACAGTTTAGTGCCTTCACATTTGTTATCTATCAGGTTTATAATAGTATTCTTTACACTATCGGTGTTCAAGAATATCTGAGAACCATCCACCCTTACAATAAGGGTATGGGATATTATTTGACTTTCAGGGTGGCGTTTAATATCTAAAAACTGTTCAGTTCCAGGAATCCGCCCTAATACAACTACATCTGGGTTGTACATATTTTTTAAAAGCCCAAAAATGGATAATATCACTCCAATAACGATTCCTTCCAGGGCGCCGAAAAAAAGCACGGATAACAGTGTTACCATGGCAATGGCAAATTCGGTTTTGCTGAAACGATATATCTTTTTAAAATGGGGGATGTCTACCAGGCCCTTTATAACAAATAATACAATGGCGGCCAGTATGGTTTGGGGCAAGTTGTAAAATGCTCCGGTAAAGAATAATATTACTAATAAAATTAATAATGCTGCAAAACCGCCTGCTAGCTGTGTTTTGGCTCCGCTTTCATCATTTACGGCGGTACGTGTTAAGCTTCCTCCAATAGGTAGTCCCTGGAAAAGACCCACAAATATGTTTGAAGCTCCTAAAGCCAGCAGTTCCTGGTTACGATCCACATTGTACCTGTATTTAGTGGCGTATTCTTCTGCAAACATATATCCCTCGATGTAACTAATTAAAAAGACGGTGGCGGCCAGGGTCACCAGCATATTAATGTCTAATAATGTAGGATCGGGAATAAATGTTCCGGGTAGCCCTTGGGGAATATAACCAACCGATTTAACTCCTAAAGCAGCTAAATTAGTAAAA
>DAWK01000054.1 GCA_002509745.1 Methanobacteriaceae archaeon UBA349
GGGAACAAATTGAAATAATTCACAGAATTCACAGTCGGCAGTCATTTGTGACTGGGGCCATGAAAGCCGTGAGATATTTGGATAGGGCTCCTGATGGCGTGGTTTGTGATATGGGTGATGTTCTCAATATGAAATAAAAAGATTATGATATAACTATGAATTCTGAAAATCATCCTGCTTCTGACTTATGCCCCTAATAAATATCCTGTTTATCCCAACATTGCTGAAAATCAGTTAAAATATTTTTATTCACAATTAGGGCAATGTGTCAAACTTCTTTTAGGAATAAATTGATTCCCACAAATTATACATGATTTTAATTTATCGGCACATTCTTTGCAGATTTTTTTATCATACATTTCTATAGGAGAAACTATTTTTTCACAGATATTGCACTTTTTAAATGATTCACTCTGATCTAATTTAGGATTAGATTTTCCTCGAGTTTTTTTTAAGTCCATAGCCGGTGCAGTTGGACTAATACCCCTTTCATCAAATGAATTACGCCCTTCTATCATAAAATACCTCCTAATTATTTAATCTTGAATTTAATATCAGAGAATAAATTAATAAAAGTATCTAAAGAGCATTGGAAAAGTAATAAGAAAAAGCAGTTGATAATTTTTCTATCAGCATGAGTGCCTTATAGAAATCAGAATTCTGCAAAAATCATTCAGCTTCTGGCTGATGTGCTGGATGTGAGTTATGAGGAAGTGGATAGTTTGAAGTTGTTGTTGAATAGCTATTCTGAGAATTTTATTCTAATTTTTTATTTTTCTATCCATTAATATTATTTTTGAGTTTATTCCAGAAAATTGTATTCTTTTCGTAATTTTAGGCATTCAAATATTTTATTTCAGTATCAGATGATCTAAGGAGCTTATAAATAGTTCTTGAAATTTAAAAATTAAAGTATCTAAGTTAAATTTTTCGGTTTATGTCTAATAGAAAACATTATTATTATCAATACTAATCAGATTTATAGTAATAAGAAGGTGGGATTTTGACAGCGCAACTTTTTTCTAGATATTCAGCACCTGCACCCATGATTGGTTATTTATACCAATGTAGATACGCTTTATTAGAAAGTATTAGGAAGAACAGAACAGAAGAGTTTACTATTTCCATTGAAACTTTAGATGATGTTGTTTTTGAACCTACTGGTAGCCCCAAAGAAGCTTTGCAATTGAAGCATAATCTAAAAAACCCTGCTAAACTCACAAATGCCTCCACAGACCTATGGAAAACCCTTAGAATATGGTGTGAAGGAACTTTATCTGGAGAAGTTGATCAGGAAACAGTTTTCTTTTTAATAACAACTTCAATTGCTCCATCTAATTCAGCGCCCTCATTTCTTAAATGTGAAAAAAAGAGAAGAAATATCTCAAAGGCAATGAAAACTCTAAACCAGGTTGTGAAAAGCTCAAAAAATAAAGATCATAAAAATTATTATGATGCATTTGACGCACTTGAAGAAGAACAAAAAGAAAATTTGCTCAAAAGAGTATATATCCTTGATGCATCACCAGATATAGAAGATCTAGATAAATTAATCAAAGAAGAAATATATTACGCTGCAACGCCACATTTGGATTTGTTTTTGGAACATCTAGAAGGATGGTGGTTTAGAAGAGTAATAAATTTTATTATAAGCTCTAGAACCATTTTAAGTAATGAAATCGACTCTGAAATTAAAAGGATTCGAGAAGAATTTAAAAGGGACAATCTCCCCATCGATAACGAAATAGTTTTAGCAACAGTGAATAAAGAGGAATATCAACATAGAACCTTCGTAAAACAGCTTAAATGGATTGAAGTAAATGAAACCAGCATTTATCAAGCGATGCTGAATTATTTTAGGGCATTTGAACATAGATCTAAGTGGGTTAGAAATGATTTACTTTTGATTGGAGAATTAGACGCATATGAAAGTCAATTAGTTGAAAAATGGGAACGTCATTTTGCAAGAATGAAAGAAAAAATTGGCGAAGAAAAAACTGATTATGAAAAAATTAAAGCTGCTAAAATTCTTTATGAATGGATAGAAGATTTATCAATCCCAATAAGACCTTATTTCAATGATTCATTTCTTACAAATGGTTCTTATCAAATATTATCTGAAAATAAACGTTTGGGATGGCATCCAGATTTTGAAGAATTAATTAAAAAATTAATGGGGGTATCAAAATAAAAAATTGGCTAGAACGTTCTGAAGAATTAGCTAACTTATTTAATCCTCCTTTCTGTACAGCGAATCTATTATCTTCAATTATAGGATACAACAGTACTAAATCAGAAGGAATGCCTCTCCCCATAGCATATATGATACTCCCAATTATTTTACATCACAATACTAGAAATTCATTACCTAAAAAAATAAATACACCATTATCTTCATGGATAGAGAAAAATCCATCTGTTTACATGGGTTTTTCTGAAAGGTTAATTTCTATGAAGCCATTTACAAAAGAAGCATTATTATATGGATTAGTTAATGATCTAATTTTCTTTGATGATAATGGAGAAGTGAATACTGACTTTAAATTAGGATTAACTGATAAATTTTTGCGTAAATTAGAAGGAGAATCTAGAGAATGTGTTTTAAAGTCTAGATTACTTGGAAGATGGTTTGGCTCTTCAGGTTCTGCGCAAAAAATTATGTTTCTTTGGGGGATTCGACCATGAATTTTCAAATTATGGATATCGTATTATATGGAAAAAAAGGTGGAAAGGAGACCATTAGCTTTAATCTTGGAGATTTGAATATCATTACTGGTTTTAGTGAAACAGGCAAGACAGCACTGCTAGAAATAATTGATTATTGTTTAGGTAGTGATTCTTGCAATATTCCCGGAGGTATTATACGAAAATCGTTGAAATGGGTTGGAATTCGGCTCAAGACCACTGATGGAGAAATATTTGTGGCACGAAAAATGCCAGAAAAAAATTTTAATTCCTCAGAAAGAGTTTATTACAATTTTTCAAATGAAGTAAAAATCCCTGAAATTAGCGAAATACATCAAAACGAAAATATTGATTCCTTAAAAGACTTATTATCACAGCAATTAGGAATCGTTGAGAACTTGCATTATCCTCCTGAAGGTCAAACAAGGCGGCCATTGAAAGCTAATATAAAACACAGCTTAATCTTTAATCTACAGCATCAAAATGATATTGATAGTAATAGATACTTATTTCACAATCAATGGAAGGATTATGTTTCTCAAGCAATTAAAGATACGTTCCCTTATTTTTTAGGAGCAGTTGATGATGATTATGTGGCAAAAAAAGAAGAGCTTAAAATATTGAAGAAGAGCTTAAAAGGTTTAAAAACTAAATTAAACGAAATCAAATCCATTAAAGATGAAGGGATTACAAAGGTTCGAAATTTACTTTTTGAAGCTGAAAATATGGGTTTTGAAGTTGAAATATACGATAATTTGTTTAATAATCTTCAGTCCTTGAAAAAAATCCAAAAATCTTTATTAACAAATGAAAACGAAAATATTAGTAATTTAGATTTTTTCGAAAAGTTGCAAGAAGAACGGGAATCCTTGAAAAAGGAATATAATAAAATTAATCAGCAACTTAAGTATGCTGACATTGTGATCGAGGGAATAAATGGTTATTCAGAAGAGGTAGTTGCACAAAAAAACCGTCTGAAAAGCATTGAATTATTTGAGGAATTTGAAGATGGTAAACATTCTTGTCCTTTATGTCAATCAGATATTTCTGATAAACAATTACCTCAAATCAAGGATATTAAAAATTCAATTCAGAAATTAGACTCACAATTACCTTTAATGAAAAATCCATCTCCTAAAATGGTAGCTGCAATAAGAGACTTAAAAAACAAGCTTGATGATATTAAAAGTCGTTTAAAAGAAAATCAAGAGCAAATTAAATCATTGACATTAACTAATGAAAAAATAAAAAATATGCGTGATTTTAATGCGAAAAAAGCATATTTATCTGGCAAAATAGATTTATACCTAGAAAATTTACCAGAAATTGAAGAAACTGAAGATTTAAAACACGAAATTAAGTTATTAGAGACAGAAATAGAATTTTTAAAAGAGCAAATTGACGATAAAAGAATAAAAAATCGGCTTGAGTCATATTTACGTATTATAAGTAAATATATGGGCGATTTTGCTTCAGAATTGGGTTTAGAACATTCTAAACATCCTCTAAGACTCGATATTGATAAATTAACGGTGATTGCAGAAACACCTGACGAAGCCCTAACTTTAAAAACTATCGGAAGTGGGCAAAATTGGGTAGGATATCACCTTATAACATTTTTAGCGCTCAATAAATGGTTTGTTGAGCAGAAAAGACCAGTTCCTCAATTTCTATTTCTTGATCAATTGTCTAAAGGACATTTCCCGGCAGATGATGAAGATGAAAATATGGAAAATGTTGACAACGATGATAGAGCAATTGTGAAAAAAATGTACATGCTGACCCTAAATTTTGTCAAAGACTTGCATCCTAATTTTCAAGTTATAGCCACAGATCATGCATACTTAAAAGATGAAAAATGGTTCACTGACCGAGTGATACAACGATGGCGAGGCAAAGGACTTATACCTGAATCATGGAAAATTGAAGATTAATTTTCAGTCCCTAACCAAACCATATCCTTCAAGAAGGCCATCACACAGAGATACTCATTAAAATGAAAAATATAAGGCCAAACCCTCAACTAACCGCTCTCTTAACCAACTCAATAACCCTGGCCTCTTCATCGGCCCCTAATTCCATAATAGCAAAGGCCGTGGGCCACATATGGCCTTCATCGAGGTTGGCATTTTCATTGAAGCCTAAGGTGGAGTACCTTGTTTTGAACTTCTGCGAGTTTTGGAAAAAGCAGATGACCTTGCCGTCCTTGGAATAGGCCGGCATTCCGTACCAAAGTCTCGGTGTGAGGTCTGGTGCAGTGGCATTGATGATCTCGTGGATTCGCTGACCCATGGCCCGATCTGGTTCAGGCATCTCGGCGATCTTGGCCAGTACCATTTTTTCTGCTTCTTCATTCTTTTGTTTAATTGTTTTTCTCATGATTTACCCCCAAATGTTATGAAAAAAAATAATTAATTCACTCCCTAACCACAAC
>DAWK01000019.1 GCA_002509745.1 Methanobacteriaceae archaeon UBA349
TGCGACCTAACCATGATTCATCAAGTCCTTCAGCAGCCACTCCAATTAAAACAACTTCAAAACCCAAACTAATAATCTCCCTCATATATTCTTCAGAATCTATCTGCCATAAAGGGGCAATTGACTCCAATTCAAGTTCGGAACATATCTTATCTATTCTTGATTTTTGATAAACAGAATATAATGCTCCAGAATATATAGCTTCCACGCCTAAATCTTTTAATTTTTTAAGGGCTAATTTAAGATCTTCCACCTCTTTTTCTTCTTCACCACGGGTATGTCCTTTAATTAAAGGAATTTCCATTGCTTGAGCCAGAAGTTCGCTTAGGTGAATGTTAGGAACATGGTACATGTAAGAATGGGGGTTTTCAGATATCATGGAGAATAAGTATTTAACATTATGTCCCTCTTCCATGGCCCTGTAAACAGCCATAGTACTATCTTTTCCGCCTGAAAATAACACAGCAACATCCATGATTAATCTCCATCTATTACAATAATTAATATTCTTTAAATAATTTATACTAATAATTTAATTTTTTTTATAGATTTAGTAATAATAAATTGTGGCATTTTTAAATTAAAAATAAATTAAAAAAAGATTTATTCTTCTTTATTTCGTCCAAAAATTCTATTTCTTAAATTATTAAGATAAGACATTATGGTATCTATAAACACTCCAGCTAGACCAGTAAGCATGCCTATAATCCCACAAAGAATAATTATATTATTTTTATCTGGTAAAGCATTGTCTAACCACGTAATTTTTTCTTCCACCGGACCTTCGATCCCGGTAATCACAATATCTTGCTGTGAAATGGTTTTAGTAATATTATCAATTTTATTGGTCTGGGCTATGATAGAAACATGCACCATACTATATTTCGTATTTATTCCACCAGTAAACATCAGCCATTCTGCCAGAGTGCTTATGGCAGTTTCCGGATTATAACCTTTTTTAGTAACTATTGTAATGGTTCCTGCTTTATCAATTTTCCAGGAAGTTATATTGGGATCAATAACCGATATCTTTTCTTCAATGATTTTTTTACGATTATCTGGGAATGGATCTGTTTTAATAATGATACCACTACTGTAAACATCAAAAACACCATCCATTTTTTTAGTATTGTCAATAAATTGAGTTATATCAATATTAGTGGAAACATCCACTCCAATGGTTCCATTAGCACTACTAGTATAATAATAAAACCCACGTGTCATTTCGGGTAAATCATCATATAAAGGTGCTATAAAAAAAGCACCGCCCACTATGCCCACCATAAATCCTATAAAAATTACAGATAACAGATTTTTTTTACCTATTATGGGAGTTAATAGTGCTGTGGAGAAAACAAATATAAGTAAGATTAAAAAGAGGCCTACCATTAAAATTGCGACAAGTGTATCCATAGTATCATTCTCTAGAGTTATATGATAATTAATTTATTTCTATGATTATCTCTCAAATATATAAAAGTTATTTGTTGTAAATTGATTAATCTGTGGTTGAATTATTGCGATCATTAGTAGCTACGATATTACCTGTTGATTTATCTACATACACATCTTTTGCCAGTATATTATTTTGATATAAAGGAACTATCCAAACAAAAACTGTTTCATTACTTATAATTATAGAACCAGTACTAGGATTACCCGTACGATAGCCTGGTAAAGAAGCAATTTCTTTAGCCTTTTGTGAAGTGATGTTTAATGATACATTTCCATTATTATTGGAAGAATTTTCATTGGCAGGGGTATTAATTGGCAGAAGTTGAGGTTCCGCAACAGGAGTAGTAGTGTTATTATTTTCAATTACATCCGTTGATGGGGTAAACGGGCCATATGCATAAATTAATATAATTAAAACTACCACTCCTACTCCAATCAATCCTTTTTGTTCCCAAGTTAAATCCAAATCCATGTTTATTCCCCTATATTATTGATATAGTTATGATTTTTGATTATATAAATTGGTGGGTATTATTAAAATAGAATCAAATAAATGTGTTTAAAACTGTGAAAATTATTAATGAACTAAATTATCTAAAAAATTGAACAATTAATTATCATATCAACTGAAAAAGAAGAATTATCAATAATAGATAACATAAATCACTGCAAACGTCTTCAATCAAACTTAGAAAAAAAAGAAAAAATTTTTTTATATAGTTATTTAAATTTGAGTAAATGAAATTGTCCCATTAATATTTTTAACCACATATTTTCGCCCTTGAGTCATAGTAGCCGTAGTAATATTTGTTTTAGGGACAATATTTATATTAACAGTTTTTCCAGTGTAATTAACCAGTACACCACTATTACTAACTCGAATATTATAACTTGAAGAGTTGGTGACATTTGTCATGGTTAAATTCATTGAATATCCATTACCATTAGTGTAAACGGTATTAACGCTTTGGGCTACTTTTTCACCCACCAAACGAATTGCACCAAAATCACCACTCTGGCCTTTATTCAGTTCATTGCTAATAGTACTTATCATAGTACCCATTATAA
>DAWK01000020.1 GCA_002509745.1 Methanobacteriaceae archaeon UBA349
CCATAGTAGCCCCAACTACCCCAGTTAACGGATGATTAATCAATATGCGTTTCACACCACATGATTTAGCACCATCAATAAGTTCAAGTATTTCTAAGGGGTTTAAATGGCCCGTGCCCAGCACCATATCGTTTTGAGCAATTATATTTAAAATAGATTCTATTGATTCATTGCAATCTGGATTAAAAATTTTAAAATTAGATTTTTCTGAAGGAGAAGAAATATTATTATTATTATTATTATTATTATTATTATTATATTTTAAATCATTTACCATTTCCATTAATGATATAGTTGGAAACCATACGAATTTACCACCCATATGAGCAGCCACATCAACCGCGTCCGGATTGAAGCCACCTAAACTTTTATTAAGACATATCCCTCCGAAAACATCGATATTAATTGAATTTTCGGCAATTAAGGCCCTTCCGGAAGTTGATTCAACATGGCACTTTATAACTATTGCATCCATACCTTCCGCTTTTGCTTGATAGGCCACCTCCAGGTCATTTAGTATGCGGGGTTTAATATCTGGAGAAGTATGGATATGCGTGTCAATGAATCCTTTAAGACTTATTGAATCATTTATTTTGGATATTTTCTCTTGAATTAGAGATGTTTTTTCTAATTTCTTCATATAAATTAGTACCTTTAGAATCCATAGCAACTACCAACGGGCCAAATTTTTCCACTTCTAGTTCCCATATCGCCTCTGGAACTCCCAGATCTAGCCAAAAAACATTTTTTATTTTTTTTATGGCATTAACATAAAGAGCAGCACATCCACCTACTGCTGCTAAATAAACCGCTTTATTTCGAATTAATGCCTTAGAAGTATTTTCATCCATACCACCTTTTCCAACTATGGCCTTTACACCCATATCAATAACCTCAGATTGGAAAGGATTCATCCTGGTACTGGTAGTAGGGCCAACCGCGATCATTTTAGCATTAGGCATATCTAAATCATTATCTGATTTTTCGAGGGTATCATTCATTTTTATTATAGGTCCTGCATGAAATATCACAGAGCCCTCTAAATCATAAGGAGCACCCACTTGAATTATGCGATTATGTGCTCTATCCCGGGCAGTAAAAATAGTTCCCGATAAATAAACAACATCACCTGCTTTTAAATCATCTATTATTTCTTTAGATAAAGGAGTATCAAGTATAGTTTCCATTTTATAAGTCTCCAAGGTATTAAGTTAAAATTGACAATATTTAAAGTTGATAAGTATAATCTATCTTTAATCATTAAAAGATATAATAATAGCTTTAACTACTTATTATAATATTTATTATAATAAATTTATCTTGAATAATACAATAAAAATATACTAATTTAAATTAGCTTAATTCCATCAATTAATATTAATTAGCTGAATAAAGTTAATTTCCCACTTAAATTTGAAATAAATCAAATATAAGAATTAATTAAGTATATCTTAATAAGTATAGAATAATAATAGTTATATAAAAAAATTTAATTAACTAAACAATTAATTTTTAATATCTTAAATATTAATTAAGAAAATCAATAAATATACTTATAATTTCAATTAATATACGTTTCAGAAATAATAATAATAATAATTATAAGATTTACTAATTAAATAAAGAAAAAATTATTGATAATAACGATTTTATTATAATTTTAGTTTTAATAAGAGGTTAAATAAATGTCCAGTACAAACAATGTGATGGGTCTCTCTAAATTCATCATGACACTGCCCCAAACAAAAATTTCACTATTTACAATGGTATTTCTAAGTTTTATCGTTGGTTCTATTAGTTTTTTTATTGATCCCACCCCTGGAAGCTTCAGCACAGATATATTATATGGTGGAACTGCAGGAGTTTTAATATTCGGCTTAAGTTCCATAATGAGTGGAGCCATTACTCAACCGTGGGTTAACTCCCTTAAAGGCCGTAAAATGAAAATGAAACAGTCCATGTTTCTAGCTCTCTTTTCTATGGCCATTATTTTGATTATTTACTTAATTGGATGTGGTTTATCCAGCTTTTTCGAATCAAATTACATTTTAAATGCTATAGTATTCGGTTGTGCCATGGTTTTTGCAGTGCGAACTCTAGTTATATGGGGAACTTCAAATATTAATTTTAAAAACTCTGTGGCAATTTCCGCTATCCAACCGCTCCTAATTATTAGTATGCTTATTGTAGTTGTATTTTTAACTACTCGTCTTGATAATATTGGATATTTTAGCGTTTTGGGACTTATTTTAAAAAGTTTGATAGCAATTATCATTCTGGTTATTGCCATTTATTCTTTTGTACTAGTAGTTGAATCCCCAATGAGAAAAAATTTGGGAGTAGGTGCATTAGAGCTTTTGAGTTTGTTTATATCCCATATTACTGAAGGTTCTTCGGCTTTAGAAGGAGTTTTTGAAGATATAGGTGAGCCTATAGAAACTGTGGTGGGAATAGTTAGTTTTAAAACTTCAAAAGGAATTAAAGCACTATTTTTAAGCCCTTGTGTTCATCCAGGGCCAATAGGAAGTATTGGTGGAGGTAATATGCCCACCACTCTTGCCGAGAGCTTTGATAATTTTACCATGGTAACCCATGGGCCATCAACCCACGATTTTAACCCTGTTTCAGCTAAGGAAATAGAAAAAGTGGAAAAAACTATTAAAGATGCCTTGAAGGATATTTCTTATTCTGAAAACGCCAGTAAATTCATTAGAGTCTCAGAAAATAATGCAAAAATTGGTGCCCAATTTTTTGGAAATGATCTGCTGTTATTAGCTACTTTTGCACCAAAGGGATTTGATGATATTGATTTTGGAGTTGGTTTATCTTTAA
>DAWK01000068.1:0-2344 GCA_002509745.1 Methanobacteriaceae archaeon UBA349
TTCCAGTAGTCGAATATCTAACGTGGCCTATGCCCACATTTCCTTCTAATCCTTTGATCTTTCCATTATTGAATACATCACATACCAATCCCATACCACGATAAGTGTTGATTTCATTACCATTATGGGCAGATATGCCTGCAGCCTCTTGTCCACGGTGTTGCAGGGCAAAAAGACCGTAGTAAATAGGGGTTGCGACGTCTCTAGATTGATCAGAGGAATATATACCAACAATACCACATTTATCTCGCAATTTGGATTCTCCGTTTCCCAGTGTTATAAGGGTGTGAAAATAATAAAAAACTAATCAAATATGTTTTTAAATCTCTTATCCAACCTATCTTCTTCTTCATTTGAATCTTCAGAATTTTTAAATTTTTTATTCAGAATATCCGAATCTACGTGTGAATTTGAAAATTCACTCATTTTTTCAGATATTGAAGAATCAGTTTCAGTAGTAGTCGGATCTATAAAAATTAAAGCAGTTTTAATAACTTTCAGCCATTCAATGGCCTCATCGCGGGATCGGGCACTAATCCATCCCTGACCAACCACAATATTATCTGGTTTAAATTGATTAGTAGCAAAAATAATTTGATCTTCTTCTTTTAATATTTGATCAAAAGCTTCATTCCAAAGCTTTTTAATAGAAAAAACTTCTAATAAATTTTTTTCCTGGAGACGTGAACATCTATTCTTCAGCTGAGCATATTCCTTTTTCACTTGATGTGAATCATCGTGAAGGGTTTGCAAGTCTTCTTGAAGTTGTTGATTGATCTGGATAGTTTCTTCCAGCTTTTCTTGTGTATCGTGATTATCACTGCGAAGTTCTTGATTTTCCACTGAAATTTCTCTTAGTTTATCAGTTGAAGCGTCCAGTTCAGTTTCCAGTTCTCTAAAATATTTAATGTAACTTATAGATGATAGTCCCGCCCTAATGATTGCATTTTTAATTTCATCCCTAATTAAAATCGGGTCAATGTATTCCACATCATGCCCATAAGGGAATTTCATGCGTTCTAAATGGCCTACCTGATCTTTTAATGCTTCCTGATATTTCTCAGCCAATTCTCTTCCAGGAGCATCCACATCAGTGGCTATTAAAACCACATCTGCCCCTTGAACCGCCCTTTGAGCAATTTCAAGGCTAGTGGTAGGTATTATAGAAGAGATAGTGATATGGTATTCAGCGCCTAAAGCCACACCTTGCATGGCCTTAGAAACACTTTCCACATCAGAAGCGCCTTCTACGATTATTCGAACATCAATAGGACTAGTATTATCCATCTATTTCAACCTTATACCAGTAGTTACTTTCTTGTTCTGCCAGCTGTATCTCCTGATTTTTTTGGTTTTACCAAAGCCGCAGGAAGCACATACTTTTTGGCGAGCATGATAAGCATTTCGTCCACATCTTCTACATCGGATGTGAGTCTTCTTATTCCTTTTACCAAATGATGGTGTACCTTTCATTGTTAAGTCCTCCTAAAATAAGACGTGATATCCTGATGGAATATAAACTTAAATAAAATGAGATTGCTTAAAAGTCAATTTAATATTATAAAAAGACTTTCTTTCAATCAATATTAATCAAGAGCATTATAATATCAAATAAAATATTTAAATATTGGTTAAAAAACCGATTTAATGCAATATAATTATTATTTAATTTTTATTATTTAATTAAAAGAATATATCCAAAAGGGAGTTTAAGGAGATATATATACTATATTATCTCCACGAATGAGCACGGTGCCCAATCTTCGGGTCACTTCACCCTTTTCTAATTCTTCAGCATCATTTAACACTAAGTTCATATGTAAATCGAAACTCTTTAAAATCCCTCTAAATTCTCTCTCACCTTTCAGCTTGATTAACACAGGAGAATTCAAAGATTTACCTAATGCATCAAGTGGTCTTTGTACATTCACTTTTTGTGCATTCATAATATCACCTATCCTATACCTTCAATGTTGGCTGGATTTATATTTAAATGTAACGCTCTCAAAGATAAAAGCTATAAATGAATTCTAATAATCCTATTGGAACTCAAATAATAATCTATCATTAGAAAAGAATGTCACAAAATCTTATTATCCATAAATTCAATCGACAATCATGATCAAGTTCTATATACAGACTTGTTATAATTTTCTATGTAAAATAGAGTATTTAAATCTTTATTTTAAAGAAACTATATTTTAATATTTATTTCATAATTATACTTTAATTTTCATCAGTTATATACCTGAAATCATTTCTTTATAGTATTTAATTTATTAGGTGATTATACAATATTTTGAAATAATATTTAAAATTGACGCTTAGTTTTTAAGGATTATTT
>DAWK01000068.1:2379-4223 GCA_002509745.1 Methanobacteriaceae archaeon UBA349
TTTCACCGTCTTTGAATGCTTCAAAACATGCAGCCATTCGAATATAATTACCAGCATCTTCCCAAATAAGTTTTGAATGTAACTTTCCATTATAGCCCCTCTAACTCTTAATTGAAAAATTATAATATCCGTGCAAAAAGGTATCAATTTTTTTAATTTGATTGATTTATTTATTCTATGTTATTTTNNAAACTTATTATGATATATTAAAGTTTTTGAAGATGATTAATCATTATAAAATATCTTTATATATGATATTATTAGTAGATTATCTGTTAAAAAAAGGAGGGATTATAAACGAAATTATCATTAAAGACTTTAGGATTACCTATTGGAATTGTTGCGTTTATTTTAGTAATGTTAGTCCCTATGCAGGGCCTTAGTTATCCCGGTCATGCTGCTATTGCTTTATTAGTTTTTGCTGTAATTTTATGGGCCAGTGAAGCTTATCATTTAGCTGTTACTTCCATAGTTATCTTGTTTTTGCAACCCATTATTGGAGTTACCACATTTGACCAGGCTATTTTGGGTTTTGCCAGCCCTATCATCTTCTTAATGATTGGTGGATTTATCATAGCCGAAGCAATAAGGAAAAGTGGACTTGCACAGCGTATGACTTTTTGGATGTTAGGTAAGGTAGGAACCACACCTGATCGTGGACTATTTGTAAGTGTATTCGCTACAGGTTTGTTATCTGCGTGGATTGAGAATGTTGTGGCTTTTGCCATGTTACTGCCCATTATTAAAGAAGTCATTCCTATGATGGGTGCTGAGGATCCAGAAAAAGGAAAAAGTAACTTTGCTAAAGCTATGGTGCTGGGAGCATCATATGGATCACTGGCTGGAGGATTTGGTACACCCATTGGAACTGCACCTAACTTAATGGCCTATGCTTATTTACAAATACCATTTGCAAACTGGATGGCCTTTGGATTCCCACTAGCCATAGCCATGCTATTCGTAATCTGGAAATTACTGGGAAAAATATTCCCATTCGAGGTTAAAGGAATTTCTGGCGGGAAAGATTTAGTTAAATCTAAATTAGATGATTTAGGTCCGATTTCTCGGAATGAAAAATTATCTGGAATTATTTTGTTATTAACTATTGGGTTATGGTTAACTACTGGTTATACGGGTTTGAGCAGTTATGCTATTGCATTAATGGGTGCTTTCCTCTTCTTTGCATTCAATATAATTGAGTGGGAAGATGCACAGAAAAATGTGGATTGGGGACTCATAGTGTTCTTTGGAGGAGCACTATCACTAGGAGCAGCATTACTAAACACTGGAGCCGCTAACTGGATGATACAAAACATACTTGCCATGCTCGGAAGCCACCCTTCTACCATACTCATAATGATTCTGTTAATGGTCATAGCCACCTTAATTACACAGGTTATGTCTAACATCGCACTATCCGCAATATTAGTACCACTATCAGTAACATTAGCCAGTGCACAAGGACTAGCTCTCGGAACCTACGCCGTACCAGTAGCAATTGCCTGTTCATTATCATTTATGTTCCCCATGGCCGATCCCACCGTCGCCATGGCTTACGGAACCAAATATGTGAACATCAAAGAGATATTAAAAGCAGGAATACCTCTGGTAGTCATAGGAATCATACTAACTATACTAGTAATGATCTTCTGGGCACCATACTTCATCTAAAAACAATCCAAATAAAATAAATTGGCTAAAAAAACCAATTTATTAAAATTTTTTTTATTTTTTTAAATATTATAAAATGTTGAATTTACAAAAATATAGAAATTAAAGGGGTTAAAACATGTATGAAAAAATATTATTACCCATTGAAAACTCAGAACAGTCCCAAAAAGCTG
>DAWK01000124.1:0-2779 GCA_002509745.1 Methanobacteriaceae archaeon UBA349
AACCTTCAAAAACTTTTATGACACAAGCCAGACCGTGTTCCGCCATGAATATATCTTCTGTGGAAAAGGTCGGTCTCTGGCATATTTTAGAATTTTGACCTAAAAGCATATCAACATAATTATCAATCAGAACTGTGATTTCTACTCGATCTGCAGGCCTTAGTTTTGATTCAGTCATTAAATGCCTCCATTTTAATTAATAAATAAAAAAAAATATTTAAAAAATTATTAAGTGATTTATTCTTATAATTTAAAATTAATAAAAATCAAAGAAATAGATTAAAAAATCCTATTTCTTAATAGAAACTGCTCTTATCTTATCAATCTCTTCCACCTCAACCGGCAATTCCACCACTGCAGTACCATAACATGGTTTAGTATACGGCATCATGACTGTTCCTTTCTCATCATCAACACCAATGGGAATAGGTGGTAGGCCAATAATACGAGCACCAAGTATTTTTTCACCAGGATTGATATAAACAATGCTTTTGGCCTTTTCTTCTATAAGTTTAGCACAGTCCTTGAATCCTGATTGTTTAACTAAAATATCATAATCATCAGATTGTTGAAGATAAGTTTCCAGGCAAAATGACATTTTTAATCCTCCAAGCTCTTAATAGCCTTATCCAGTTTGACTCGGATAGGTGTTGGATTGTGATAAGCCCTCGCAGAAACTATCTGGGCCTCGGTATTTTCAGCAACCTGTTTTTCAAAGTTTTCCAACAAAGCAGCATCTTTTTCAAAGATTAATGCCATGGATTTGGTTTTTAAAATATGATAAAAAGTTACAAAATAGGCAACTGCAGCATCCTTGTGGACAAAGCCTAAGAGAAGGTCGAAATCCCCTTCATTTAAGTTTTCAATACAGGATTCAATATCAGTTTTATTTTGAACATAAACCTCTTCTGGATCTGAAACGTCTAGCAGCCTCATTGCAGAAGGGTTACTAACCACTGTAACATCATATCCTGCTTTTTTAAGCTTATAAGATGCATAAAGTGCCATGGGGGTTTGAGCCGGTGATTCTGGGCAGCCCAGAAGTATAAGTGCCTTTTTCATGATTTTCTCTCCAATACTTAATGATGCAATAATCCGCAATATTATATTTTTTAATCCCTTTTTACAGTAATAATATGACCAACAATTAATGCACTGAGAAATATAAATGTTAATAAAGCCATTCCATTAACCGTACGATTCATAATAAATAAACCAACTAGTGCCTGTGCTATAAAAGCAGTTAATGATCCAATAAGAAGGGCTTCTCTTCCCAAAAATCTGCGACTACCATTTTCTCTTTTTTCCCTATAGGTGGCTAGCATCTTAAATCCAATTATAATTACACCAATGCACCAAAGTAAAAGGAAGAACAAGGTAAGATAACCAAAGTCATAACCCCATCCGAATATGCCTGGCAGCATGTAATCTATTGCATCCTTTTTGTTAACCAGTAATCCATAAAAGACAGGAAACGGTAGGCCAAAACTAGTGATTAAATTTATTGGTAAAGTAATATAACCATCAGCAAACCCTAAGCTAGAAGCTCCCCAGTAAGCAGAAGTCGGAATATGACCCAGAAGAGCAGTATTATGAACAACCATGCCCAGTCCCGTGTCTGAGTTTTGTTCAATTCTTGAAATTCTAAGCAAAGGACTCAAAACTGGCATTGAAAGAATTTTAGAAAATATTTCTAGGGCCCCGAAAGCAGCAATAATCATACCTATGAAAGCAACTGCCTTTTTAATAGATAAAACAGATTGTTGGCGGAAGGATTTGGAAATAATATAAAACCCGATTATTAGTCCGATTATCCACAAAATTAAAAATGATCTGTGAACTAATCCACCAAATACTGTTAGAGCTATGAGAATCATGTAAATAAATAATTTAAGCCTTCCCACACCAATTCCAGCTTCTCTCATCATAGGTAACGCAACTAGGGCAGTTACTATAGCTAGCAAGGCCAGAGGCCCGAATGGATGAGAAAATTCGCTCTGACCAAAACTCACAAAAAGGAATATGGCATCAATTCCAAATAAAACCGAAAGCGCAGTCCCTAAAAACAGTGCAAATAACAGTACTGCACTTAAAGAAATCGGAGCTAGATTTAAAAAGAATATAACTCCCAAATAAAGTATTAAGCCAAATTCTATGATTAGTTGAAGATGATTTTGAGCTATTAAAGCCAATTTATGCCTCCATGAAATTAATAATTGTTCCAGATTGTAAATTTATAATATTTATATAATTACAAATGATTTGAATAATTTTTTCTAAATTTTTGAAATATTTTATGAATTACAGATTATTATGTGATATTAATTGAATATTATAACTGATATTAAACATCGATTTAAGATTTACTTATACTTAATAATATAAAAACTATTTCACAAATTTAAAAATTCTATTGAAAATACATGAGTTGAAGCAATGAACCAACATAAAATAATTTTTATAACTTAACCTTAAAAATTAATCTTAAAAAATCCCATATCCTGAAATTATTCAATATCCTTTACAAAAACAATCATATGTTCTCCAAAGCCATCATAATCCTTAAATAAATTTAAATTTACAAATTTAACTATTTTAGAATCTGGAACTTCCGTATTAAACCCTAATTTTTTATAGAAAGATATTGCTTTTTGNNTGGTAATTAAATAAACTTTTTTACATCCCATTTGAGATACAACATCGAGGAAATTTTGAATTAAATTAAAAGCCGTACCTTCACCCCTATGTTTTGGGTCAACACACAGAAGATGAATATAAC
>DAWK01000124.1:2804-6711 GCA_002509745.1 Methanobacteriaceae archaeon UBA349
TTTGAAAAAATTTAGTGAAAATATGATAAATAGAAATTCTTTCAGATACCATAGGCCTACAATTATTGGCTATTTGAAATATAGCCTTGAAATCATCCTCTTTTGCGGTTCTTATTCTAATATTATCCATCAAAACACCAAAATTTGGCCTTACAAATCAAATTAAACAAATAAATATATAAAGATGAAAAGCATTAACTTTAAATATAAAGAAATCTAAGTTCATATGTTAATGCACAGTGGGGTGGTAGCTCAGATGGTAGAGCGTCGCCTTGGCATGGCGGAGGCCCCGGGTTCAAATCCCGGCCACTCCATTACTATTTTTATAATATTCTTAACATAACCTTTTAAAAAGACTTATAATAAGATCATAGTGCTACTTTTAAAATCATTGCTTTTTAAACTAATTTAAAATATTTACTTTTAATAAAAATATATTAAAATTATTAAAAATAAGAACTTAAATCATCTATTTTTTCCAGCAACATCATATACGTTGTCAATAATCAGTTCAAAAAGATCATCAACCACTAATTGCTTAGAATTATCTTTATTAAGCATTAATTTCAAGGCCATATCCACAATTTCATCCAAATTATTGGATCGGAACATACGATTTTGATCTATATAAAACTGGTCCACCGAAAGTGTTTTACCAGGATAGCAGGATATAACAGGAGTGCCAACAATAGCTGCTTCCCGATTCATTGTTCCACCAGCCCCAATTATTAAGTCACATTTTTTAATCAAACTAAATGTGTCCACTGGCGGTTTGATGATTGTCACATTTTCATAATCACAAAATATTTCTTCTTGCTCTTTAAACCGAGGAATTACTAAAATATTGGCATGTTCTTCTAAAATATCTACTACTGGAGATAAAACAGATTTTTTACAGTCTGCATCAAGATAAGAAGCTAGTGAGGGTTCCGGCCTCATCAAAATAGTTTTTTCCTTTTTCAAGTTTAATTCCAGATCTTCAAATATATTTTCATTATACTCAAAGTTTTTAAAATGAATAATTTCTGAAGTTCCTTTGTAACTAATTATTTTATTTGGATCAGCACCTACTCTCAAAAGAGTCCACATGTCAATTGCTTGAGGCATTATAATCCTATTGCAAAGAGGCAAAGTTAATTTATTAGCAGCCAGTGCGTGTTCATTATCCAAAACATACACACTAGGAATATTCAATCCAAAAGTAACTCTGGGAAGTTCTATAGAATGTTTAGAAATAGCAACATCTGGTTTTTCTTTTATAATTAGCTTAGAAAGCTCATGAGCCCGTAATGTACTTTCTTCAAGTTTTTGACCCAGTGTAACTCCGTGTTTACCAATAGAAATAAATTCAAACCCGAACAAATCCATTAATTTATGAATGTCCCCAAATTTACGGCCCGTGACTATGACTTCGTCACCCTGGTCCTGAAAATATTCAATTATATTTTTAAAAAATCGCACATGAGGAGCATTGGTTAAATCTATCCAGATTTTCACTTAAATCACCAAACTGAAGTTAAATTTGAGAACTTGTCTTTTTAATAAAATATGTTTTAATTTGATAATAAACCTATTTTAACATAGTTTTATAAATAAAATATTTAAATAAAAATATTAATTATAAATAAAATACTAAATTAAGTATCTTATTCATTTTTAGCCTTTTCTAAAGCTTCCATTATTTCTTTAAATCCTTCACCAGTCTTTAAGCTTGTTTTTATAACTTGAACATCTGGGTTTAATTTTAAAACATCAGCGACCATTTTATCAGAATCGGCACCAACAGCTTCAGCTATGTCTATTTTATTGATTACAACCAGGTCAGCATCTTTAAATATTAATGGGTGTTTTTCCACTGTGTCATCACCTTCACTGACACTTATAACTACCATCCTCATGTGGGCCCCTAAATCAAAATCCACTGGGCAGATTAAGTTTCCAACATTTTCAATGAATAAAATATCCACTTCATCTAGTGGTAAATCATGGAAAGCATGTTCAACTAAGTGTGCATCTAAATGACACTCCTTACCAGTGTTTAATCCAATTACTGGAACATCATATTGCTCAAATCGACCAGCATCAAATTTACTTATAACATCACCAGCAATAACTGCCACAGGATATTTTATTTGTTGAATTAGCTGTTCAATCAAAGATGTTTTACCAGAACCAATAGCTCCTAAAACATCAACTCCAAAAACATTAGAGTTATCCAGGATTTTTTGATTTTTCTGGGCCAATTTTCGATTAGCCACCATGATATCGTGTTGTATCTCGACTTCAGCTATCTTGTGCATCTTCTTCCCTCTGTTCAATTTTAATATTTTTTACATTGCATTCTCGGCCTGCAGTAATGGACAATTGCCTGCCCTCACATGCCGGGCAGTTTATTATTGGTGCATAGTGATCTATTCCTTCAAAATCAATTTTTCCCTCAAAATTACAGGATTCACATTTAATTTCAATGGGAATTTCTTCCATATTGAATTTAGCACCTTTTAAAATAGTATCTTCGCTCAAAACTTCAACCATAAACATTATTTGCTCTGGGTTGAGCATGGTCATTTGCCCAATCTCCACTGTTACTTCCAGCACTTCAATTGCGTCATTTTTTTCCGCAGATTCAATTACTGTTTTCACAATGGCATCGGCCATGGATAATTCATGCATAATTACACCTCTATCAAATTAAATCTAAATTTGTTATAATCTTTATTTAAGTCGTATAAATGAATAAAAACTTTAATAACATTTTTTTATTAGATATATACTTTAAGAGCTTATAGCTTATGAAATTCTTAATAAACATGTAACTATTAAAGATGCTTATTAATAAAGTTAACAAATATAAATTCAATCTAGTTAAGATTTTATTCTTAAAATTTTAGTCTAGTAAATTATTTGTAAACATTTGAACAAATATATTAGAAGTAAATGAAGTAAATAAATACAAAGCATTTCTAATATTAATTTCAATATAATACAGTTTAAGTGAAATTATTTTAATATTTATTGAAAATAGTAGTTTTAAAAATATTTTATTGATATATTGGGTGGTAATTTTGATAATAGGTGGTTCAGCATCTCAAAAACTAGCAGCTAAAGTTGCAAAAGAACTTGATGATTATCTTTGTCCTGTTGAAACTCGAAAATTCCCTGATGGGGAACGTTACATTCGTTTTAAGGAAGAAATCGAAAAAGAAGTAGTAGTAGTCCAGTCCACTGGATATCCTCAGGATGAAAATTTGATGGAATTATTTTTTATTTTAAAAAATCTTAAAAGTTTAGGTGCAGAAGAAATTAAAGTTGTGATTCCTTATTTTGGTTATGGAAGACAAGAAAAACGTTTTAAAGACGGTGAAGCAGTTTCTGCATCAATTACTGCTGATTTTATTGAATATGCTGGGGCCACTGAACTTTTCTCAGTCAACCTCCATGAAAATAAAGTCACTGACTTCTTCAATATTCCAGTGACCGAAATTTCAGCCATGCCTCTTATTGCGGAGTACATCGGTGAAAATTTAGATGATCCGGTGATAATAGCACCAGACAAAGGGGCATTACCTCACGCTAAAGAAATATCAGATATATTAAATTGTCCTTGTGACCATATGGAAAAAACAAGACTATCCCCAGATACAGTAGAAACCAGAGTTAGTAGTTTGGATGTAGAAGGTTATCAGGCTGTGATTATTGATGATATTATCAGTACGGGTGGAACTATTGTTAATGCATCAAACATATTGAAAGAACATGGGGCCCAAAGCGTTACTGTGACTTGTGTGCATCCAGTATTAGTAGAAGATGCTCTTTTAAAGATTTTTGCAACCGGAGTAGAAGATGTTTTAGCGACAGATACTTTATCATCTGATGTGAGTACCCTTTCCGTTGCTCCTTTGATTGC
>DAWK01000062.1 GCA_002509745.1 Methanobacteriaceae archaeon UBA349
TTGAATTTGAATAAATAACCGTTAAGTTAATATAGTACAATGTACAACTTACGATAGTATGCAGGGGTGCCCGAGCGGCCAAAGGGGGAGGACTTAAGATCCTCTGGCGTAGGCCTTCGAGGGTTCGAATCCCTTCCCCTGCACTTTAATAATCTTAATTTAAGTTTAACTATTAATTTCAGTCAATTTCTAGCTATTTGTGCAATAATTAATTGATAAGATAGTAAAATATATATAATCATAATTAATAAATGAATGAAAATCCCATTACTGTTTTTATTCATATAATTGTTTCATTATTGCCTTAGTGGCTCAGGGGTAGAGCGATGCCTTGGTAAGGCATAGGCCGGGGGTTCAAATCCCCCCTAAGGCTTTAATTACTTTTTTATTAGTTTTTTATTCACAATTTTTAGTAATTTAATAATTTTTATTCAATATCTTTTAATTATTAATCTTATTAATAGATTAATTGGAATAAATTTTATTCATTTTAGATATTCTGATATCAAATGATTAAAATATCGATCCAATATGATGGAAAATAAGATTAAAAGAATAACTTTAAGTTAAAAGATTTATCTAAAAGTTAATTTGTTAATTATAAAATCCTAAGGTGATGTTTATGGAAAAGAAAATAGCTCAAATTTCTGATATTCATTTTGGTGAGAAAAATTTCTCTCAGCACTTAAAAAATAATCTTTTAAATCAACTAAAAGAAGAAAATCCTGATCTTATTATAGTTTCTGGGGATTTAACTACTGAGGGATACGTTCATGAATATGAACAAGCAGCGGAGTTTGTAGATGAATTAAGGTCTATAACTAATACCTATACTATACCTGGAAATCACGATGCTAGGAATGTTGGCTTAATTCATTTTGAAAAACTTATTGGTCACCGAAAATTTACCCATGTAGATAAATCCGGAGGATTTGCAATTTTTGGCCTTGATTCATCTGAACCGGACATTAATGATGGACAGATAGGAATTGATCAACTGATCTGGTTGAGAAAAGAAATGGAAAAACTTCCCAATGATTTATGTAAAATCGTGACATTTCATCATCATTTACTTCCTATTCCTCAAACTGGCCGTGAAAGAAATATATTATTGGATTCAGGTGATTTACTAAGAGTATTCAGTGAATGTGGTGTTGATTTTGTACTTAATGGACATAAGCATGTTCCAAATGTCTGGATGATAGAAAAAATGGCTGTACTTAATTCTGGAACTGCTACTACTCGTAAATTAAGAGGCAATACTTTTCCTTCCCACAATCAACTGCTTATTCATGATAATGATATTCATGTTGATTTAATAAATACTGAAACTGGTGCCAAAAGGGAAATGGCTAATTATTCTGTTAGATTAGAACAAGAGGAATATGTCGTTTGTTCTTATAATCATCTTTTAAATCACGATTAAACTGATTTAATCATTTTGTGATTATCATTTTATTTATTATTATCTTCTTTATTAGTTTTTAAGAATTATATTCACTTAAATTCAGAAATACTTTGCCTTGTATTGTATTTTCATATATTTAATAAATCCTTATGTAAATCAATTCCTTATGTAAATTAATAATTGATCAGTTATTTATTTAGTTCTCAAATAGCAAAAATAAGTAGGCTATATACGAATATATAAATTAGATAAAATTGAACGGATTATATGATTAAATATTGAATTATTAAATCTAAAGTAAAAATTAACTCAGAATTGCATTTTTAAACTAAAATATTTATAAAATTAATTCAAAAAAATGAAAATTTATTAGTGATAACATGTCCAAGACCTTTGATATATTTATGGCCGGCATTATCTCCGGAATTGTTGCTTACACTACCATCCAACTGGGAATTGGAGGGACAGTCATAGGTGCAGTTTTAGGGTCTGTACTTTATCAATTCATGTCTCATTTCATTCGAAATCCGTTAGAAAAAGTTCAAACTCAAAAAATTGAATCCAGTATTGTATATACATTACCTCTCCTCTTAATTCTAGGAATAGAAATTATATATTTCATGGCCCCCATCTATTGGCGCTCAGAACAAATTTTCTATTTTCTACAAGGTGCCACAGGATGGAATCTATTTAGATCAATTGGAATTGGCCTGATAATAATGGGAATTTACCCTATTTTACAGTCTGAATTTGTTAAAAAACGATATGGGTTTATAATTTCTGGTTTAGGAGTAATAGTGCTACTTAGGGGATTGATAGACGTGCATTCTCCTTTGGTGAATCTTTACTATGGGTTATTCACTCGATTTGATGATTTAATATCTTTAATGGTCATATTTGTACTTATCTATGTAATTTTTGCCATTTTAAAAGGATCTATATCGTTAATTAGGCAAAAAGATGATGAAATTGATCTTAATGGTGAAGAAAATAAAAACAGTAAAGAAGATTCAAAAGAAAAAAATCTAGATGAATGGCTGAAATAGATAAATGAATTAGCTGTTTGACAGAAGCATAACTAAATATTGGGATCAATTATGGAACTATTATCATTTCCATTTCTTTAAAAATTTTAATTAATTAGTATAATTTTAAAAAATATTTAATCAAATAATAGGGATATCATGAATAAAAAGACTAAAAACACTACACTTAAGTCTATACTAGATATTATACTGTATGAAAATCCAGCAACACAGGATGAAATTGCAGATAAATTAGGAATAACTCGCAGATACGTAACCAAACTTCTTCAACCAATGGTAAAAAAAGGTGTAGTAAGAAGGGCCTATATATTGGATATCCAAAAATTTAATGAGTTTTCAGAGATGTTTGATGAGGAACGTACCTCTAGAGAATATGCTGGAAGTTTTGTCATTAAAGATATATTAAAAAATATGTCAGAACATGTATGTCAGCAACTGGAAAAATCATTCAATGCATTTTCTAATTACAATGTGGGAATGGCTAATGAAGCCCTTAAAATGGATTATACTACTAATAATATGCATGAAAAAGTCAGATCCTCAGTTGATACGGCCATGGCTATAAATCCTTACTCAGAATTTAGTAAAACAATGGTTTTTAGTGAAATAGCCTATGATTTAGAACGAATTGGTGATCATTCAGGTATTATAGCTAACTTCACTCTAAAAGAAGCATATGAAGTTGATCCGGAAATGCTCAAATATCTGGAAGATATGTATCAAACGGCCCGTAAAATGGTCAGCTGGTCCATGGAGTCATTTATTAACGAAAGACTGGATTTAAAAAATGACATTATGGATTATGAAGAGAAAATGCATGCTCTTCAAAAGAAGGCCCTTAATTGTATAGCCACTCAGATGGCAGAAACTCCATTTGAGGATAAGGACCGCTCAACATATTATATATCTCTTTCACGTGTTGTTAAAGCATTTGAAAGAATTGGGGATATTTCAATTGAAATAGTAGATACTGCAGTCGAATACTATCGCAATATTCCTAGAACTACCACTCCGGAAAGATTTAGAGAAAAGAGGCAGTCTTATGGTTCAAATAACAAGGAATAAAAATATATTTAACAAAGCAGATTAAATCAGATTGCTTTCATATTTAATAAATAGAATAATTATTAGAATTAATTATTAGAATAATTTTAATATTTATTCTTTTAAAACTATTCTTCTTTTTTTCCCATGTACTCTTTAATTTTTTTATCTTCCCAATCTTTTCCTAGGAATCTGTTTCTTGACACAATCTCCATTCCCTGCCATAAAACTGCAATTCCCCAGAATATAGTGACCCAGTAAAACCACCAGGTGCCGGGAGAAACAAAAAAGTTGATTACAAAAAGAAGGGCATTAATTATTACATAAATCAAAAGATGGTTGTAAAAGGCTTTAAGCTGCTTTACTCTTTTTTTAGCTTGTTCGTATTTTTCTTCCATATTATCTCCTCTTTAGTTCTAATTTCAAAATAATCAAATTAATAAGATTAATTAGGATAGTTATTGAAATTTGGATATTTGATATAAATTATATGTTCCTTATTTATTATTAAAATATGCAATTTACAGCATAGTCAATTAAAAATTAATAAAAAATTAAAAAATCAAAACTAAAAAATTCAATTAAATATAGTCTAAAATTTAGTATCTAATTATTATCTAACCATTTCCGTATTTTTTTCATTCTTTACCATCATAATAAATTTCATCCATTTCAAAAACCTTTCTAAATGGTGACTCCCTAGTGACCTCTTCATGTACATGGGCCATTATTCCAGGTAGTCTTCCTATAATAAACATTCCACTTCCTAATCTCCAATCAAACCCAAGATCAGATAAGATTCCGGCATTAGCACCATCTATATTCATTCGAATACCTTTGGACTCGAAAAGTAAATTTTCAAGGGCTAAGGCCAGTTCACTGTGCCTACCTAGGCATTCATATTCCTGGGCCAGTTCCATAAGTCTTGGTGCTCTAGGATCTTCATCATGATATCGGTGTCCAAATCCTGGAATTTTTTCTTCTCTTTTCATGAAGTAATCAAACATGATTTCTGCCATACTATCAATGTCCATGTCTGATCTAGTTTTATTTATACCTTCTTGAAGGACTTGCATGGATTTTTCAATGGCTCCGGCGTGATTTTCTCCAAAAGCCAGCAAAGCTCCAGCCAAACAGGCATGCATTGGAGATCCTGCCGAAGCCATTAATCTCGCGGACTGTGTGCTAGGGGGTGTTACTCCATGGTCACAGAATGATACCAATATGGCTTCCAGCATTTTTGATTCGTTCTTTGAAGGTTCTTCTCCATTGATTAAGAGATATATCATTTCTGCAAAGGATGTATTTCCTATCAAATCTTCTTGTAGATGGCCTCTGGTTAGGAGCCTATTAGGTTCTACCTTTGTTATAGCGGTCCTCCACTTGAGATTATTGGGTTTGAATATATCCTTTAATACTTCCTCAGTTATCATAATGACTCTTATATTATCAAAGGATTATTTAACTTTAATGCTTTTAGCGTAGTATTGTTCTTATATTAAGAACTAAATTTTTATTTTAATCCTCTAAAAATGCTCCAAAAAGAGAAATGTTCACTAAAAGTGATTATTAGTACACTAAATAGTAACCTTTATATGCTTGTAGGCTAAGGTTAAGAATGAGGTGGTAAAATATGGATACCAAAATTATCATTGGAATAATCGTTGCTATAATAATAATAGCCGGTGCCGTTATGGCACTCGGTGGCGGAAGCCAGGAATCTAAAATAGACATTGTTGGATCAACTTCTGTACAGCCCGTGGCTGAAAAATTAGCTGAAGCATATATGAAAGAGCATCCGAATGTTAAGATTAATGTTCAGGGTGGAGGTTCTAGTGTAGGTATTACCAGTGCTCAACAAGGCACTGCG
>DAWK01000073.1 GCA_002509745.1 Methanobacteriaceae archaeon UBA349
TGGCTCCTCCTTGTGTGGCGGTGTTGTTGTTGAGTATGCTGTTAATGATAGTTAAATTACCATTATTGTAGTAGTTGTAGTTGTAGATGGCTCCTCCATATGTGGCAGTGTTATTGTTGAGTATGCTGTGGGTAATGGTTAAATAAGCATAAAAGTTTAAGATAGCTCCTCCATTGGTGGCGATGTTGTTGTTGAGTGTGCTGTGGGTAATGGTTAAATTACCATTATTGTAGATGGCTCCTCCACTATATGTGGCGGTGTTATTGGTGAGTGTATTGTTAGTGATAGTTAAATTACCATTATTGCAGATGACTCCTCCCCATAGTGCGGTGTTATTGGTGAGTGTATTGTTAGTGATAGTTAAATTACCATTATTGACTATAGCTCCTCCGATGGTTGCGTTTCCGTTGGTTATTGTTAAATACTGTATGGTTACGTTTATTCCACTGGCGATATTGAATATCTGTGCGTTGTTAGTTCCATTTATAATGGTTCTGTCCTGGCTTTGGCCCATAATGACCATATTTTTATCAATAATAATGCCAGTATTATCCGATCCAGAATATACTCCGTTTGCAACGTGCACAGTTCCATTTTCATTCACTGTTCCCGTTGCATTTTTTATACTGAGTTTGGGCCCACTGGTACCATTATAATTTACTAATTGGCCATCCCAAGAGTCATTTCCTCCAGATCCGTTCACATATATGGTATCACCTGGGGCTGCGGAGGCAGCACCGATACAAGTAAAGGTTAAAATTAAACTTAAAAGGATTAATGGTATTAAAATTCGTTTATTAGAATTATTTTCTTGTTTTTTTATCTTTTCACCCCATTAATTTTTTATTTATTATAATAAATCCTTATTTAGGGGGCTTATTTTATTATAGAAGAAGTATTTGTCTTGAGAATAGAAAAAAGTGAATCCCCCACTTTTGGCAAAATATTGATTATTTTAACAATTTATCTATTTAACTAAACCAGTATTAATTATTTATTATATATCTCGAGGAATAATCATTAAATAAATGGAATATTTTTTTATAAATATTTGAAAGCAAAATTAGAAGTTAATAGATAAATAAAGGCCTTTCCTTTGGAATTTTATCTTTATTTTTGTATAGAACTAGGGATAATTTTTTTTTAGAAGGAATGTATTTATTTAAAAATATTTTCATTCAACTAGATTCTTAAAATAAATCGCATTATCATTTTATCACTTTAGCGCACTTGCGAAAAATATTATTATTAATAAAGATAATTTATAATTGCGATTAGATAGCTTTTCATCTTTTAATTAAGGGGTACATTTGGTAGATAATGTAAAAAGGATTATCAGGGAACTTTTATTATAATTTCTAAATAACTCCCATTATCTCCTATTTTTGTTTTATAATTTTTAACTAAGAATAATAAAAAAATAATATAAAAAATAGTAAAATTAATTTTATTTTTATTCTACAATCCTCACTTCTTGAACTGCAGGCTTAGCGATAAGTTTTCCAATTATTATGGTTGCAATAATGGCCAATACCGTAATAATTATGGCATAAATAAATAAACCAGTTGTTCCGTTTCCTGTTCCGATTAATTGTATTATCAAAGCTTTAATTGCTTCATTCCAGGCCAATGCAGCAATTAATCCGAATGCAGTTGTTATTAAAAGGCCTATGTTTTCTAATACTTGACTTTTCACTTCATTTATATGATCCTTCATTTTTTGCCCTCACTTAATTTCATATTATTATTAATTTTGAATTTTTGGAAGTAAAAAGATAATGGATATGTGAAACCCTATTAATGCATAAATAAAAATTAGAAGTATAAAAAAGCTACTGATTTGATTACTAGAATGCAAAAAGAAATCGAAGATAATAAAAAATGAATAGTATTATTAGATATTTTTAAGGGCTTTCGCTTTCAAAAACAACTTGTGTCTTAGCATATTTATCTAATATCCTAAGAGAGCCGTTTTTAATGAGCTTACCTAATAAAAGGTCAATTAAAACAGGAATCCATAATATTTTAGATAGGTTACGGATAAATGTTTTTTTGTAAGTTAATTCGCCATCAGTTGACTTAACTTCGATTCCCACTAGACTTTTACCTATTGTTTTTGGGTAATGACCTTCTAAATAAGTAAAATAACATATAATTACCAAAGCCAGTAAAATTATCCAGTAGTTAAATATAGTAAAATACCCGCTTACTACTACCAAGGGGTAAATAACAACACTTACAATCCACATTAGTGCTGTAATAACAATGAAATCAATAATAAATGCCCAGAATCTTTTTTTAGTTAAGCTTTCCATTTAAATCCCTATTTTATATTCAATTTTTTAATACATCCTTAAATTCTAAAATTATTGTTCATTATTTGAACTCAATCATGGAAATTATGATGAAATCCTATTAATATTAGTATTAAATTATTATTTGTTAAAATTAATCTTGAATTGAAAATATTTATAATTTCCTAAATGTTCTTACTTACAATTAATGATTATCATGCATTAAAATAAAAATTAAAAGAATAAAAAATTTTAATTAGTTCATTAATTTGATTTAGACTAATTAATAGCTAATTAACAAACTCTAGGTACGGGATCAGCAATTGGTGCTTCTAAAATTCTTGTTCCACCTAAAGAAGTCTCCATTAGAACATGATGGCCTTCAGTGACTTCTCCAATAATTTGTGCTTCAGAGCCGTATTTGGTCTTTCTAATAGCTTTTAAAGTCTCCTCAGCAACATCAGGCTTTACACCCATTACTACTTTTCCTTCATTGGCCACATCAAAGGGATCTATTCCTAACATTTCTGAAACTGCTTTAACCTGTTCTTTTAGTGGTATTTGATCTTCATCAAGCATTAATCCCACACCAGATTTACTGGCCAGTTCATTGACAGCATTGGCCAGGCCTCCACGGGTAGGGTCTTTTAGAGCAGTTACTCCCCCAATTCCCAGAGCAGTTTCTACTATCCCCCATACTGGGGCCACATCTGACTTTAGATCAGTTTCAAATCCAAAACCTTCACGATAGGCCATTAGGGCCATTCCATGGTCTCCTACACTTCCACTGAGAATGATTTTGTCCCCCACTTCTAGTCCAGAGTCTCTTTTAACTTCTCCTCTTTTAGCAAGACCAATTCCCGTTGTGGCAATGACCATCTGGTCTAATTTTCCCTGTTCCATGACCTTGGTATCTCCAGTGATGATTGAAACTCCGGTTTCCTGACAGACTTCATCCATGGATTTTATTATAGTTTCCAGATCTTCTCCAGGGAACCCTTCTCGAATAATCATGGCATTGGTAATGGCCATTGGTTTAGCTCCCATTACCGCAACGTCATTAACGGTTCCAGCAATTGATATTCTTCCAATGTCTCCTCCTGGGAAGAACAATGGGTCTATGGTGTGCCCATCCGTACTTACCACGATTTCATATTCTCCAAGCGGAATTGAGGCCCCATCATCCAGATCATCCAGGCCTACACCACCATTCACACTTTTATTGTGTATGTTGTTTAATATGATATCTGAGATTAAATTCTGCATTACTTCTCCGCCAGCACCGTGGGACATACCAATTTTCATAGAAATTCACCCTTTGAATGTTTTAAATGTGATTAAACTTTATTATAGAAATTAAGATTTATTATAGAATATATCAAATTAAAATACAACTATAATTAATTCATAATTTAATTATACGATATTTACATGATTGAACATTTACAATATTTAAATGTTACAAAAAATTTATTAAATAAACTTCTTAAACCAATTGTAAATTTTTAAACTTTAAATATGAGTTTAGTTAAATTATAATAAATTACATGAAAACACATTTCCTAGCATATGGCTGGTTTCAATAAACGAAAAAAATTTGTATACTGGTTTATTAATAAAATTAGGAATATTGTGTATGGAAATTAAGAACTTAATTGGTTTTCATGTTTTAATATGCCCAACAATCAAAATATTTTTAAAGTTCGATGGATAACTTTAATAAGTAATTAAATTGATATAATTGATATATATTGTTTAAAATAGAATTATTTTAAATAAGATAAATTAAATAGGATACCAGTTGTGTTTTAAATTCAGTTTTTACTGATTTTGGAATTTTAATTAAGGTTTCTAAATGGATATTAAATCTAATAAATTTTAGATAAGTATTCCATATATTATTCTAAAAAGGAAGAATCAACTGTCTTTTTGGATGATATTAATTACAAAAATAACGTTAACAAGGTGAAATAATGGCAATTTGGCAAGGAAAATCAATGAAAAAACCTAGTGGTGGACGAGCAAAAATGAACCGAGGAAAGAAGAAGTGCGAACTCGGTAGAGAAGCTGCTGAAACCAAAATAGGTGACCGAAAAATTAGAAGAATTAGAACTCAGGGTGGAAACGAAAAAATCAGATTATCCAATGATTCTAAAATTAATGTAATGAACCCTTCAACCAAAAAATCTGAAACGGCTGAAATATTAAATGTTGTAGAAAACTTGGCCAATCCCAACTTTGTAAGAAGGAACATCATAACTAAAGGTGCTTTAGTGGAAACCAGTGCAGGTAAAGTTCGAGTTACTTCCAGGCCTGGTCAACACGGTATCATTAATGGTGTGCTCATTGCAGAATGAACTGGAAGCAGAAATTCAATCCCAGAAGGATAAATTTTTAGAATTCATAAACCAGGACCTGCCAGAAGGCATGGAACTGGAATATGAAGGATTTTACAAACGGGGTTTTTTTGTTACCAAAAAGAGATATGCTCTTATTGAAAATGAAAAAATTGTAGCAAAGGGTCTGGAGCTTGTAAGAAGAGACTGGGCTCCTATTGCTAAAGATACCCAGCAAGATATCTTAATGGCCATTTTAAAGGATGGTTCTCCGGAAAAAGCTAGAGAAATCATTAAAAATGTTATTATAGATATAAAATCGGGTGAAGTGGCCATGAA
>DAWK01000111.1 GCA_002509745.1 Methanobacteriaceae archaeon UBA349
ATAAACTTTAAAATTAGTTTATTTTTAATTTTTATTCTTTTTATTAGCTTATTTTTAATTTTCCTGATTTTGTATAAATTTTTTTTAAAAAATAAAAGATAAAATATTTTAAATTAATTTAGTTTAAAATAAAAAGAAATAAAAAAAGAAGTTTATTTAAATAGTTTTACCATTTTTTAATGCACCAAATGATTTATTTTACCTACACCATTGATTTGTTTGGTTATCTGAGGATTTCCAAAGAAATTTACTTGCCCGGCCCCGTTTATTATAGCATTCAACGTTTTATTAGCATTAACAGTCCCTTTTCCTGCTCCATTTATAGTAATTGTTGTACTTTGACTTAATAAAGATGGGGCATTAAATTCACCGGCCCCATTGATAGTTATGGTCTGTGTATCTACGTTTCCACTTGCACTAAGTTTCCCAGCGCCAGAAATAGTTAAAACTAATGTATTCATATTAATATTTGTTAAATTGCCCTCTGCTACTCCATTCACAAATAAATTTAAGTTATCAGTGCTTAGATTATTAGCATTTAATTTTCCAGCCCCGGAGATATCTATAGAACTTATATTTTTAACAGTTAAGTGTAATTTCACGGGTTTTGTTGTTGTGGGGGTACCTGCATTGTCATAAGAAATTTGAAGCCTATTATCTTTAACCGTGGTTTTTATATGTGGAATTACATTGTCTTCTGCTTCTAAAGTCAATGATTCTGTGTTTCCCTGGGTTATTATTAGTGTGCCGATACCATCAAGTGCAACTTGATTAAATCCACTTACTTTTGGTGTTTCATTAATCACATTTCCAGATCCGGTTCCCCCAATACAACCTGATGCCGCAACTACTACTCCTAAAATAAAAATCAAAAACAGATATTTTTTCAAATAATCCCTCCCCTTTTTGGATTTATTTACATATATTTATTCAAGTAATAACAATTAAATTTTTAGACGTGATAGTGTGGGCATAGGAATATCCCCCAGAATACAAAAGAGTTATTGATTAAAAATTAAAAATAAATTAATTAGAAAAAATTTATCAGAAAATAATCAACTTTAGAAATAATAATTAAATCTAAAATAGGGGTATTTGATGAAAATTATCACTGATGAAATTAATATTGAAACTTCTAAAAGGCTGGAGATAATAGATATAAGTTCTAAAATTGCTGAAATTGTTAATTCATTTGGAATGAAAAATGGATTGCTCAATATATTCACCAGACATTCCACTTCGGCCATTGTCATTAATGAAAATGAGCCTAGGCTAATTAAAGACTTTGAAAATCTTTTAATAAAAATCGTACCTGAAAATGAAACTTATGGCCACAATACAATCGATAATAATGCGGCGGCCCATCTTCGATCATTTTTACTGGGTGGCAGTCAGCCCATACCATTGAATAATGGCCAGCTAGATTTAGGTATCTGGCAAAGTATCTTTTTTGTGGAATTGGATGGTCCCAGAAACAGAAAAGTTAAAATTACAATCATGGGCCAGTAATATATTAAATGATTTATTGTTCAATTCTTTTCAATTTTAAAAAAATAAATAAAAATAAATTAATTATAGATAATCACTCAATGAATATCTATTTTCCAATTAATTCCAACTCAAAGGCCACAATTGGATATTCCATATTGAAATTGGTTATGACTTCTGGGTGTATTTCTCCAAAGAAACCTTCAATACTATTTTTTCCATCAATCTGCCCACTATTCACTTTAGCACAGCGGCCATTTATAAAAGAAGGGTGGTCAAAGGGTTCTATATTTAAAGTGTAGCCAGTATTTTCTAAAAATGAGGCCACGGTAGATTTTATTTCTGTGAAATTAGCATGGGAATGAATTATGGCCCCAGCTATTTTTTTACTGATTTTGGTGCAGGTTTCAGCTCCTTCATCAATATAGATAACATCACCAATTTCAAATATTTTCTGTGGCAGTTCTTCGTGCTTATTATCTTCTAAAAACTCCATTAATCCATTTAAAAGACTTTTACGAATCATGGTTCGGTCCTGGGAAATAGGTTGTGAAACTTCCACCCTTTCGTCCTCTTCCAACCTCAAATTATGGTAATGTTTTTCTTCACTGGTCAACATTAAGCTCATAATTTCCTGGAAGCCCAGGCCCACCATAACTTCCCTTAAGAGATTGTCTGAGGTGTACCACTTATTTTCATTAGCTATGGTGGCAATATCAGGTAAATATGATTCAATATTATTGAAACAATATTCCACTGCCACATTTTCAATTAAATCTGCTTCATGGAGGATATCAACCCGGTAAACCGGAATAGTAACTTTTAGTTCGTCTTCTGAAATTATTTCAGCGTCCATTCTGGCTTTAGCAATTAGATCTTTAATTTGTTCAGCATCCAGGTCCAGGCCACTGTATTGACATGTTTTGGCTACACTTAAAGTCTTGGTTTTAGGTTTAAAATCGGGGGTAATCACGGTTCGATCTGGATAGACTATTTGCAGTGATTCTATTTCTCCACCAACTTCTCCAAAGGAAGCACAGATAATGTTTAGGGCATAGTCCACTGCCTTTTGATCAGTACCAGTCACATCAACCAGAACGTTTACTGTCTCTTCGGTTAGTTTAGTAAGCTCACCATTAATTATAGGTGGCATGGACAGGACATTGTTATATTTATCCATAATAATGGGATATGCCTCGAATTTTTCCATTAAATGGGCGTATTTCACACCTTTGGGATGTTCCTGAATCACTTCTAATGGTGTCATTTCTGATATGGACTCCAGGGGTGTGAAACAGATTTCATTACCTTTCATGGCATTATAATAAAATGGGCCTTCTATAACATCTAAATTATGGATTCCAATGGCTACTTTTTTCCTATCTCTACCAATTACCCAGTGAAGATCTTCCTGGAATTCCATGATTTGTTTTAACTTTTTTTCATCCATTTTGATGTTTTTTATGAGGGCAAAACTGATATATGGGCGAATATTAGTTATTTTCTCATCTACAAAAACTTCAAGGCCTGAATCTTTTACTGGGTAAATGGGCATTCCTTTTTCTATGCCTAAAAATCCCTTTAAGCTTCGAGCCACTCCTTCTACAGATAATTGGTCTGGTCGGTTGGGAAAGAATTCTACTTTAATGCTTTCATCATCAAAGTCTTCAATATCGCTTCCCATCATGGGTAAAATGTCAATAAGTTTTTCTTTGCTTATTTCAATGCCTAATTTTTCTAAATCTTTATAATCAAATGTTATAACTGGCATTTAATTTCTCCTAATAGATTATCTAATAATATTTATGAATCATTTATTGAATTGTGAATTTCAATTATAATTCTAATTTAATCTAGTTAATTCTAATTTAAAAATAATATTTTATTTAATTCATTAATAATTAGGTCTTAAATTAGAATTTAAATTATAATATTTATTTATAATATTTATTCTTCTTACATTCCTGATAATATCATTATAAAGAATAGGG
>DAWK01000119.1:0-1161 GCA_002509745.1 Methanobacteriaceae archaeon UBA349
ATTTTTGCTATAGAATAAAAGAAGCTGGATGGCAAATAATATACTATGGTTCAGCCAAGATTATTCATTATAAAGGTTCCAGTAGCCAGAAGCAAAAATCAAAATTAATCTATGAATTCTACAGGGCCATGTATATTTTTTACAATAAGCATTACAAAAAAAACCATACTTTACCCGTTACCATCATTACATATGCAGGGATTGGATTAATATGTGCATTAAAACTATTTTTAAATCTTTTTAAAAGATAATAAGTCTATTAAATTTTTATATCTCATTTAAGTATAAATAATACAAGAGTTCTTATTAAAAATATTAAAATAGTGCTTGTTTTATAAATAATAGACAGGGAATTTTTATCTATTAAAACAATTATAATTAATATTAATAATTATTTAATAAAAGGTAATTTTATGATAAAACAGAACCAGAAAATATTCAATATAATCCTAATATCTCTGGATATTTTTGTAATCACATTTGCTATGGTTCTAGCCTGGTTTATACGTTTTGAAACTGATTTATTGGGATTTAATGTTCATGTTGGTGGAGTTCAGTTTTACCTTCTACCATTACTATATATTTTACCACTATATCTGGGACTTTATTATGGATTCGGTTTATATGACCCTCAAAGAACGAAAAGAATCTCTTCTGAAGCTTTTAATATATTTAAAATAAATATTATCGGTATACTTATGGTAGTTACCATTCTTTTTGTGATTAATTTATCTGATTATTCCCGATTTATGCTGGCCTTTTTTGCCATTTTCTCCACAGGATTCAGTATAGTTGAAAGAACCATTATAAGATTATCGTTGCGATATATGAGGAGTAAAGGATATAATATTAAATATATTCTCGTAATAGGTGCTGGAGAACTTGGTGAAAAATTTACAAAAAGAATTAAACGTAATGAACACGTAGGATATAATTTAATAGGATTTTTAGATGATAATATAAAAAAAAATAGTATAGTGGCCGGTTACCCTGTGATAGGGTCAATTGATGATTTGGAAGAAGTTATCTTGAAAAAACCTTTGGACCGAATAATAATCACTATATCCCCAAGACATGCCCTTTTATTGGAGCATATTGTGGATATATGTGAAAAATATGGTGTAAAAGCCGAAATCGTTCCTGATTATTATCGTTACTTTC
>DAWK01000119.1:1263-3319 GCA_002509745.1 Methanobacteriaceae archaeon UBA349
AGGAAAGAGTGGGGTTGCATAGATCCACCTTTAAGATGTATAAATTTCGTAGTATGAAAATATTACCCGAGGAAGAGGAAGCATCCCAATGGACAACCGAGGACGATCCACGGAAAACCAAATTCGGGACATTTATTCGTAAAACCAGCATAGATGAATTACCACAATTATTCAACATTTTAAAAGGAGATATGAGTTTAATTGGTCCAAGACCGGAGCGCCCCCATTTTGTAGAAAAATTCAGGGAAGAAATACCCCATTATATGATTAAGCACCATGTGAGGCCAGGTATGACTGGATGGGCCCAAATTCATGGATGGAGAGGTAATACATCTATTAAAAAAAGAATTGAGTTTGATTTATACTATGTGGAAAACTGGGCCCTGAGTTTGGATGTCAAAATATTTTTATTAACATTTATCCGAGGATTTACCGATGATAATGCTTATTAAAGATTTTAAATTTAGTTTCTAGCAATATCATACTTTAAATTTGATAATTGTTCAAGTTTGTTTATTATATCGAGATATTATCTTTAACAAATTCTTTATTGATTATATAACTCCAGCGCTGCTGAATTAAAAATAAAATCATTAAAACATATTTTCCATTTCTAATCTTTGTTTAGATTGTTTTTTACTTGAATTAACCATCATTTACCCTTTGAATTAACTATAAGGATATAAATATAAAATTCATAATCATGTGAATGAAGCCACAAATTCTTCAATCCTCTTTTGATTATTATCACCAGGGATAAATTTATCCAAAGCATCTATTTTAAATTGATTATTTTTAGATAGGAGTGCTACCTCATTTTTAAGAGTTGAAATATTTTTTAAAACATCTTTGTCTTGACTTGTGGCGAAAACCACTATTTTAGTTTTATATCTACTTTAAGGTTATTTAAATAAGATTGAACTGAATTACTGGCCTTTAAAGCGTAGATAGGGCCACCGAAACAATAATATCATATCCCGATATATTTTTTGACTTTTGACCATTTATTCCTGTTAGATTAACATCATAACCTTTTTTTGAAGTTCCCGTGCAATTGAATTGGCCAAATTTCTCGTTTCGCCTGAAAGTCCTGGTGAATATACTACCAATGCATTTCCAGTTACATTTCCATTAGCATTAAATGTTTGAGAACCAGTAGCGGTGTAACTTATAACATCAAAGACTATATAACTCATAGCCCCTATAATTAAAGAATAATAATGTTAATATTCCAATTCCGCTGATTTTTAATATCTTTTTCTTATTCATAAGTATTCCTTCAAATTTAATTTACTAAATTTCTTGTCCAGGCTCTGATTTCATCCCAATTCCGATAATCCAAAGGTTTGCTTACATCAATTCCCTGTTTTTCCAAATCTTTTTTAATAGATCTCATCACCATTTTGAATAATAAACCATTTTTAGAGTTGGGATCAAACGTGCTTCCAAAAAGACCCGTTGCTACAGGTTCATTTTCTAGATATTTTTTGGCCACATCATCTAAATATTTTTCCTGAGCCTCCACCTTCGTTTTTTCCTTGTTAGCGGCACCACACGAAACAAAAAGAGCAACTTTTTTATTAGCCAAAGCTAATCTGTTTTTATCTAAGAATTTAAGAGATGTTTTTGTCCATTTACCCATTTTTATTCCGCTTCCTGCTACCACTAAATCGTAAGGAGATATGTCCCACTCTTTGATGTCCCGAGAATTAACTAAATCGGTTTTCACATTCTCTTCTTTTAATGTTTTCGCAATATCCTCAGCGATTTCTGCAGATGTTCCATATCTTGATCCATAAACTACTAAAGCTTTCATGTTATCTCCATAAATTGTGATTTTTTTCTATTTAATAATAGGTAATATATTACCTAATAATAAGAACTAACTTATAAAAGTTGTGTTTTGTTAAAAATAAATAATAAATAAAATCAATTAAAAAGAATTTTACGACCCTCTTCCATGTTTAAAATAATAAAAGGCTTGGCTTTGGGATCAGCCAGTATTTTAAGTTGTTTTTTACCAGTTCTATTATATGCTCGTTTTAAGATAGCTTGC
>DAWK01000190.1 GCA_002509745.1 Methanobacteriaceae archaeon UBA349
GCTGCATTGTGGGATGAAGTAAAGGATAAGCTTGATAAATCTGCTATGGGTCTTTCTGGTGGTCAACAACAAAGATTATGCATTGCTAGAACCATTGCCATAAAACCGGAAGTTATTCTGATGGATGAACCCTGTTCTGCGCTGGATCCCATATCAACCACCAAAATTGAAGATCTAATTCACAAATTAAAAAATGATTTTACAATAATTATAGTAACTCACAACATGCAACAAGCAACCAGGGTTTCTAAACATACCTCTTTTTTCCTTCATGGAGAAATCGTGGAGAGTAATCTAACAGAAAAATTATTTCTGGAACCAGAAGACAAAAGGACAGAAGATTATATTACTGGTAGGTTTGGTTAATCGTTTTTGTAATCAATAATGGAGAGATTGAACATGCAATCCAATAGGTGAGTTGATGTTTGGGGCTATTTTAGAAAATAAACTATCTTCACTTAGTAAAGAAGTGATTGATTATAGTAATCTGACAGTGGAACGGGTTGATGATGCTGTTATCAGCTTTTTAGAAGAAGATATATCTAGATCAAGGGATATCATCGAATCCACTGCTTCAGTAAATGAAAAAAGTTATGAAATTGAACATGGATGTCTTAAAATTCTGGGATTACATCAACCAGTGGCTAAAGATCTAAGAATGGGTGCAGCTTTACTCAGAACTTCTATAGAACTCGAGAGGATAAATATTTTATCGGCTTATATAGCCAGATACGCTATTGATGCTAATGCTAATGAACGCAATTCCTACAAACCACCGCATCTTAGTTTTATGTCACAAACAGTTCAAACAATGATAAAAGATGGTGTAGGTGCTTTAATTGCCCAGGATATTCAACTACTGAAAAGATCCACCAAAAACTATGTCCCCTTACAGGATTTCTATAATCAGATGTTTGCTCAGTATGATGGTGAAGAGATTGGAGCTTCATCCACTCATTTGATACTGGTGGGAAGAAATTTATTAAGTATGGGTCACCACGTAATGGGAATGGCAGATAGAATTGCTTATATGATTGTAGGAAAAAGAGTAATGCACCATAAAGTGTTTTATAACGTTTTAATGAGATAACCGAGGCGATCAAATTGTGGCTACCCACAGAAGACCCTATAATAATGGAATATGGAAATTTAGATAAGTCTGATTTGCCTGAGTTTGGTTATATTAAAATATTGAACCGGGATAATGAGGCAGTAATTTTCATAAAAGAAGGTTTTATTGTGGGATCCTGGTTCATGGATGCATCATCTTTAGAAGAGTTCTATGAAAATAAAGCTATGAAAAATATTGATATTGCTAATGATTCAAAATTAGAGATTTATGAAACAAATAATTCTTTATTTGAAACTTTAATTGAATTAAATGAAGAATGTAAACTTTCACTACCTATTGAAATTAAATTAATACTTAATGAAAAAGTTTCGGATATTGCTTCACGCAAAGATCTTTTAGAGAAATACCGAATTAGAGCGCCTTCAGAAGAAGATGTGGAAAACTTGCTACTTAATTACAAATCTTACAAATCTTAGATTTATTGGGAGGGTTATTAATGGATAAAAAATATCCGCGGATATTATTCCGTAAAAGACTTAAAGACTTGAGAAAAGAAATGGAAGATATTGGACAAAGGACTATACAGGCCCATAAAAATGCAGTGGATGTTTTTTTGGAATACGATGAGGAAATGGCCAAAAAAGTCGTTGCAGACAGTAAAGAAATCGATGGGATGGTTTTTGAACTTGAAAGAAGATGTATAAGTATAATTGCAGCTGAACAACCAGTTGCTCGTGATTTGAGGTTTATTGAAGCATGTATTAAAGTTGGAAGCCACTTAAAACGTATAGCTTACTTAGCAGCGAATATTACAGATGCTGCTGAAAAATTGAAAGATGAAGAAATACCTAAAAAACCAAGTGAAGACCTTAAACATATGGCTGATTTTGTTCAGATGATGTTAAGTAAAGGTATCTATGTTTTTCTAGATCAGAATATGGATATGGCTAAAGAACTGCGCCATGATGATGATAAAGTAGACGATTTATTTGATCAGGCCCTGGAACATATCACTGGAAGTATGTTTGATGATAAAGATGCTATTTCTTACCTGATAAACTTGCTCTTTGTGGCCCGTTTCCTGGAAAGAATTGCTGATCGGGCAGTTAGCATAGGTGATAGGACTATTTTCATGATCACTTGTGAAAAACCTTAATATTCACTTATCTTTTTATTTTTATTTTGAATCATATTAATTAAATTATATTTAATGTCTCAAGAGTTCTGAATACTATTTATTTCCTTAATAAACCATTAAAAAGAATAAATGCTTGAATTCAAATTAAAATTTAAGGATTTAATAAATTAATTTTTTTAAACTAATTAAAAAACCTTTAAGGAGCTTAGGTGATTTTTTTGAATTATTATATTTTTGCTCTTTTAGCTGCTTTTTTCTTTGGTTTGGCCCCTATATTTGGAAAAATTGGACTTGAAGGTGTCAGTCCAGCATTAGCCCTATGTATAAGAAGTTTTATAATTAGTGGGATTATGTTGGTATGGTTATTATTCAATACGGATGCCAGTCCATTAACTGATGTGAATATATCGGGGTGGGTTTTTATTGCTCTAGAGGGAATATGTGCTGCTCTTTTAGGACAATTATTATATTATTATGCTTTAAAGTCTGGAGATGCATCAGAAGTTGTTCCTTTAATTGCATCATTCCCTTTAGTTACTTTTATTATAGCTAATCTTTTTTTAGGTGATAAAATATCAATTACCAAGGTGTGCTGAATTTTATTTACAATAACGGGGATAATTTTATTGAGAATTTAATTTAATGAAAAAATAAATTGGAAAAAAACAAAATAAAGATTTTTAAATTGATATTTGTATATTAAAAATTGAATTAAAATAATATGAAAAAATAAATATAATTTAAAATTAGAATATGGATTTAAATAATTCAAGGCCTTAAAATAGCACTAGCGTGCCTCCCAGCCCAGCACTGGATGCAAACCCCAATAGGGAGTCCTGCGGTATGGGTATCTGCAGTTAATATTTTTACATCAAGTGCAGTGGTTTTTCCACCTAATCCCATAGGCCCGATACCAGACTGGTTTATTTCTTCTAAAATATCGGTTTCTATTTTTGCAATTTCCACTTCTGGATTTCGCTCACCTACTTTACCCAGCAGTGCTTTTTTTGCCATTTTCATGGCCATATCTGATGATCCACCAATTCCAACCCCTACAATTACCGGCGGGCATGGTTTTCCTTGGGCCTTTATAACAGTTTCTACCACAAATTCATTTACTCCATCTATACCTTCACCGGGAAGGGCCATTTTAAGGGCATTGTTATTTTCAGACCCAAATCCTTTGGGAAATATAGTAAGTTCTAAATAATCTTCTTCTATTAATTCAATATCTATTTGGGGAATCCCCTGGCCAGTATTAGTTCCAGTATTTTTTCTGGTGAATGGATGAACTACATTAGGCCTTAAAGGGACCTCTTTAGTTGCTTTTTCTACACCATTTTTGATTCCTTGATATAGGTTTTCCACATTTACATTACCTAACTTAACAAATATTATTGGCAGACCCGTATCTTGACAGAGAGGAACACCCATTTCTTCAGCAGCACCAATATTATCCAAGATAGCTTTAAGATTTAGCAGTCCCAACTCACTATCCTCATTTTTGTAAGCACCTTGCAATGCAAATTTTACATCAGATGGTAGATTGATAACCGCATCATGATAAAGATCACAAATTGTATCTTCTATTTTTTTTTGAGTAATCATGAAAACACCTTTTTCCAGTTAATGAATTATAGTCAAATTTAATAAAAATTAGATAAATAAACTAACTACTTGCTATTAATTAAAATTTACCATAATACATTTAAAATGCATAATTAAAAATTTGTTTCAATTTATTTAAATAACTAAACTTATTGAAGATCTAAAATAAATTAATAAAACAAATAATAAAATAAACGAATTTTTTAATTAAATGTTAAGAATAGAAATGAATTAATTATCAAATAAATAAATAAATGGAATAATAAAATGAAAAAACGGCCGGTAATTAAACCGAACTTAATATTTCATTATATTTTTTAATCTTTCCAGTTCTTTGGCTATTTTGTTCTGCTTTCCTGAAATTAATTCTTCAGAATCTGTTTTTAGGGCGGCGGTAGGGCAACTCAAAACACAAATTGGTGTTTCTTCTTCAAAGCAAAGATCACATTTATTGGCAATTCCTTTTTCATCCATGCTTATGACACCTATAGGGCAAGCATCCCGGCAGAGCCCACATCCAATGCAATTTTCTTTTAAAATTACTATTGCTCCGTCTACTTCTTCTATAGCGTCTTCTGGGCAAATATTTAAACAGGGAGCTCTCTCAGGAGCACAATGCATGCAAAATATGGGAACTCCATTTATTACTCTTATAGCATTTTTAGGACAATTCCTTTCGCATTTCATGCATTCGTTGCATAGTTCTGGTTTTGAAACTAGTTCTTTCATTCCAGGCCTCCTATTTAAAAGCTCCTTTGGCTCTGGCGTTGGCAGTCAAAACAGTCATAATGTCTGAACCTTTTTTAGGTTTTCCCACACCAGATAACTTGGCAATGTGTTTGGTCTGTTTTTCAAGCTTTAATTTTTCAGCGTCAATCAAAGCAATGGCTCTTTTTGAGCAAGATTTAATACAAGCTGGTGTATCAAGATCTGGACACTGGTGACATTTTTGAGCCTTTCTATCATCCATTGCTACTGATCCAAATGGACAAACCATCATGCATAGTCCACAACCAATACATTTCTCAGAATGAATTTCTTTTTCTATAATGGCCTCTGTAGGACAGATAGTTTTGCATGGAGCGTCTTCGCACTGTTGACAGATAATAG
>DAWK01000034.1:0-3349 GCA_002509745.1 Methanobacteriaceae archaeon UBA349
TCAAATTTAGTGAATTTAATTTATAGTTAACATATAATTCAATTTTTAAGAAATTCATAGGTAATTTAAATGCGTATACTCATTGTTCAGGAATCAGACTGGATTGAAAGAAATCCACACCAACAACACCATCTAATGGATCGCCTATCAGTCAAAGGTCATTCCATTCGAGTAATAGATCATGGGATTGATTGGAGAAGAAAGGATGAAAAAAGATATGATTTCCTGGTTGATAGAAAAGTTTACCACCATGTTCATAAGGTAAATCCTAAAGCCAGAATACAAGTTGTTAGGCCTTCTCTAATCCAGATACCAGTTTTAGATTATGTTTCTATTCCTTATTTCCATGGGAAGGAAATTGAAAGGCAAATAAAAGAATTTAAACCGGATGTAATTATTGCCTTTGGTTTGTTAAATGCTAATTTGGCGGCCAGATCGGCCAATAAACATGGTATTCCTTTTGTTTATTATTTAATAGATGTATTATATGCTTTAATTCCTGAGAAAATATTCCAAGGTTTGGGAAAAAATATTAATAAACGTACCCTCGCACGATCTGATTTAGTACTAACTATTAACCAACGATTAGCTGAATTAGCAATAGAACTCGGCTCAAATCCGGAAAAAACTCAAATAATTGATGCAGGAATTGATTTAAAACAGTTCGATCCGAATCTTGATGGTTCACGTATCCGGGATGAACATGGTATAAAAGAAGATGACACCGTACTTTTCTTCATGGGTTGGATTTATCAATTTGCTGGAATGAAGGAACTAGCAACGGAACTGGGTCAAAATAAGGAAAAATATCCTGAAATTAAAATAGTTGTGGTTGGGGATGGGGATGCCTATGATGATATGGTTCACATTAGAGATAAGTATGGCCTGCAGGACCAGTTAATTCTCACTGGAAAGCAGCCATATAATCGAATACCAGAATTCACGGCCGCCGCAGATATATGCTTACTCCCCGCTCACCAGGATGAAGAGATTATGCAGGATATTGTACCTATTAAGATTTACGAATACATGGCCATGGAAAAACCAGTTATTGTTACCAGGTTGCCTGGAATTAGCATGGAATTTGGTGAAGGCCATGGATTACAGTATGTTAATGGATCAGAGGAAGTTTTACCACTGGCTCAGAAAATGAGAAATGAGAATATCATTAAAGATGAAGGTAAAAAGGCTCGCCAATTTGTAAAGCATAATGACTGGGAATTAATCACTAAGAGATTTGAACAAACACTGGATAAACTTATAAAAGATTTTTCTGCTTGATTTTATCCATAAAAATGACTTGATATAAACTGGATAATCTATAATAAAACAATATTAGTTGATTTTATGAAAATTCTCCATGTAACTCCATTTTTCAAACCATCCTGGGAAGCAGGTGGTCCGCCTCGTTCAGTTTATGAGATTACACGGCGACAAGTTAAAAATGGCCATGAAGTTACTGTTTTCACTACAGATGGGTTTAAAAAAAGACTAAACGTAGAAAAAAATGTTCCAGTTGATGTGGAAGGAATAGAAACTTACTATTTCCGTAATTTATCCATGTTTTTAGCTGGAGGATTAAATTTTCCAGTTCCTTATTATATGCCTCTGGTTGTTCGAAAAAAACTTAAAGAATTTGATATTATTCATATACACGAGCACCGAACGTTTTTAGCAGCAATTATCCATAGATATGCTAAAAAATATGATATTCCTTACATCATCCAACCTCGAGGATCGGCCCCCACCATGATAAAAAGCCGTCAAAAAGAGATTTTTGACAAAATAGTTGGTAAATCTATAATATATGATTCCTGTAAAATAATTGCGTCTTCCCATTCAGAAGCAAGCCAATATAAAGATGTTTTCATTGATTTGGATCTTGATTCGGTAGTGCAAATTCCTAATGGAATTGATTTGAAAACTTATCAAAAACTACCTACAAAAGGTCTTTTCAGAGAAAAAATGGGAATTAAAGAAGATGAAAAAATAATATTATATTTAAGCCGTCTTCATGAGAGAAAAGGTATTGATTTACTTTTAAAATCATTTAAATCTTTGATAGATAAAATTAGCTCTTCAAAACTGGTTATTGCCGGGCCTGATGATCATTTTTTGGATAAAATTAATAATCTGGTTCATGATTTAGGAATCGAAAATTCAGTTATTATTCCTGGGCCTTTATATGAAAATGATAAGTTGGAAGCATATGTAGATGCGGATGTTTTTGTTTTGCCTTCTAAAGATCGCTATGAATCTTTTGGTAATGTGGTGGTAGAAGCCATGGCCTGTAAAACTCCAGTGGTGGTAACTAAATATTGTGGGGTTTCAGAATGGGTTTCAAATAATGAGGGTCATGTAATAGACTACCAAGAAGATCAGCTGAAAAAGGCATTAATGGATATACTTCAAAATGATTCAAAAAGAGATTCTATGGCTAAAAATGCCCGTGAAGTCGCTTTAAATACATTTAATTGGGAAAATGTTGTTAAGGAGACCCTGGAAGTGTATGAAAAATGTTTAAAATAAAAATAAGTTTGAAAAATTGGAATTATAATAATAAGAAATGCATAAACCGAATCTTATTCTATAATCATTTTTTCTTAAATAATTGGTTATAATATGCTTTTAATTATTTTCAGGGCTTCTAATCCAATCTGATCCGGCGTTAGTTTTTCCTGGAAGAGCTTATAACCATTACCAGCAATCCTTTTACGGAGTTTTTCATCTTCTTTTAGCTCTAAAATTGCTGAAGCTAAACTTTCAGGATTGGCCATTTCACATAAAAGAGCATTATTTCTGTTTTTAAACAGTTCCAGGCCCCCGGGTGAGTATCCTGTAATGAGTGGCTTTTTCATAGCTAGAATTTGATAAGCCTTGGTGGGTATCACTCTCATGGACTTTTCGGTTCCTCCAAAAATTCCCAAACAGGCATCAGATTGGGCGATGTATTTAGGGAGTTCTTGATAATCCACCATTCCTTTAAATTCTATGTTAGATAAATTCAGACTTTCATAGAGTTTCTGAATTTCTGGAAATGTCTGGCCTCGGCCTATTAATTGGAAACTTATATTCTCATTTTCTAAGATCTTAGCTGCTTGAATAATGTATTCTATGCCGTGTAATGGTATGTAAGTACCGTAAAAGAGAACTTTAAAGGTTTCTGTTTCTTCTGTGGTATTTGTTTCCTTTTCATTATCCAACCTCACCTTTTCATTATCATTCAAACTTGTATTTTGAGGGTAGAACAAATCATCTTCCGCACCAATAAGTAATCTTCTAAATTTTTCTTTTTCTATATGGAATGTTTCATGGAAGTATTCCACATTTTGATTAGTGTCCTGCAGTA
>DAWK01000034.1:3398-5621 GCA_002509745.1 Methanobacteriaceae archaeon UBA349
CAGAGGTTTTCTAGTTATTTTTTTAAGTATAATGGCTAAAGGTTGCACATAATTACTGGCCTCACCTACAAAAATAACATCAAAGTCTTTTTCTGATAGATACTTTCGGGCTAGCTTTGGATAGCGAATTAATATTTGTGATGAGTCTGTAACCTCAGTTACATCTACTCCCTGAGATTGAAGTCCCTTAATTATTATTCTATGCCGTGGATAAGATGGGGCATAGGAACCAAAGTAGCACACTTTCATAGTATCACTCATTATATTGTAGTAATGATGCAGTAAACTGGTCAATTAAATTTTCAGATAAAATCCCTTTATGTCTTTTCCATATTATTGATGGATTTTAAATTATAGAATTTTATTATTGATTATGATTCTATTATTTTAAAAATTAAATATTCTTAAACTATTCTTAAAATAATGATTACAGACAATTTCTATTATTAATTAAGTTTGATATTATAAAGATTAAGAATTTTAAATTAGATAGACTTAGAATTTACTTAATTTTCTTTTTATAAAATTCACTCCTAAATTAAAGGTAAGTGATGCTCTCTGTAGTATAAGCGGAGTTTTAGTATCCCATTCACCACAGGTGGTGTAAATTTTACTGAAATGGGCCCGGTGTTTTTTCATAAGCTTGGGAAGAATTTCATAGTATTCTGGGGGATGATATCCCATTTTTAAGGCAGTTTTAAGAGGATTATCATCTCCAGAATGGGCGGATAGATGATAAATACTCATAGGGACTACATAAACTTTTAAACCTATTTCTTGACAACTTAAACAATAATCAACGCCATATAAGTGCCATCCCGGGCAGGTTTCTTCATCGAATTCTATTTTCTGGAAAACTTCACGAGGTATTATAAATAAGCATTCATCTACAGTTTCCACTTCTTCTGGTGATTCAATAGGATTTCCCCATTTAACAGGTGGGACTTCATGTTTTATTATATTTCGCTGTCTTTCCATGTGATTTTGACCATTGATGGACATCCCGGCTACTCCAGCCACCCCTAAATGGTGCAATTTGTCTAAAATTTTATGAACATCTTCTAACCAGGAACTTGATTCCAGATCTACATCTTGATGAACAAACATTAAATAATCGCCTTTTGCTTTGCTAGCGCCGTAATTTAGGGCCTCAGCAGAAGATTTAAACTTACCCTCGGCGTTATCAATTAAAATACGCTCATGTTCACAACTTTGAAGGTTTAAAACAGGGAGCAAATAATTTTTCAGGCTTTCCCTATTGTTATATACACATATAACTGAAATCATTTAATCACTTTGATATTTTAGAATTATAATTTAAGTAAATATTCTTGGAATCTATTAATTTTAGAAGTATTTTAAGTACATTTTAATGGAATTCAATTAATTTCCATCCATAGCCTTTATTAATATACTTTCAAAACTATTAATGGCATTTTCCCAGGTATGATGGGATGCTGTTTTTAATCCATTTTCTTTGAACTTTTTTTGAATTTCTTCATCATTTAAAACATTGATTATGGCTTTAGCCAGTGCTTCTGGCTTTTTAGGAGGCACCATAAATGCATTTTCACCATTCTTAACATAATCACGCACACCCAGACAATCAGCAGTAACTACTGGAGTTTCACAGGCCATAGCTTCTAAAGGTGGAAGGCCAAATCCTTCAATGTGCGAAGGGAATGCAAAAATGTCGGATGAACTATATAGTTCAGCCATTTTATCATCACTTGCATTGCTAAAAGTCATGAAATCAAAATTAAGATCTTCTTTTATCAATAATTTTTCTAAAACTTCTTTTTTTCCCACGGCAACTAAAGTAACATTCTCAACTTCTTTAGATACAATTTTTAGAGCATCAATAAGGTCCTGGTCTCCTTTGTAGGATAATCCTCGGAATATACTCATTATTTTAGGACCTTCACTACTATCAGAGGAAATATTTTCTTTTGTTCCAACATTTTGGTTAGATACTTTAAATATGTTTTCTCGAGGATAAAAGACGTTGTGATCAATTCCATTGATTATAATGTCTGAATCTTTATTATACTTTTCTTTTATCCAGTTTTTTAACCATCCAGATATAGTTATTATATTAAATGGCAAATATAGGCTTTCATGAAACATTTGAGTAAAATAATTCCCTCTTTCCTGGGCCAACTCATCAAAGTCCTGACAAAGATAAACTGGAACTCCTTTATCACTTCTATAAACTGCAAAAGC
>DAWK01000027.1:0-10779 GCA_002509745.1 Methanobacteriaceae archaeon UBA349
TTTATGTTTGATTCATGTTTGATATTTTATTGATATTTATTAAATATAAACTATGGAGAAGTTGTTTATATTATTTTATATTGAATAATAAAAAAAGAAAAGAAATAAATAGCTTTAATTTTTATTTGTAAGAATAAAATGTTTTATAAATAAAATAAAAATAATTTTAGAGGTTATCTAATTAATTAAATTTTTATTAAAAGGATTAATCCTGATTAGGATATTCTAAAAGTATTCCTATGAGCTTATCTGCATTTATATCCTTTAAATTACTTTCTAAATTTATATGGGCATTGTAAAGTTCTTTAGAGCGTTTTCCAAGAATTTCACCATTTATATCTGGCTCTGCTATTACTAAAACCTTTTTTAATCCCATATTTTCTATTTTCCGATTTATGTCATTTTTAGTATGTTCAATTTTTTTAGAGATACCTTGTAATGCTGCTTCAGGAATTTTAGGGTTAATTTCTTTCATATCTGATACTTCTAGGGGAACTCCGGCCACTATTATTTGTTGAACATCTATTCCCAGTTTTACCAGTGCTTTTTTGAAGTTATTTTTGGTGGTTATAATTAGTAAGCCTTTTGAAAGGTCAGAAATTTTATTCTCAGTTTTTACTTTTTCCAAAACTCCAAAATCGGCTAGAATTTCATTTATCTTTGCGCGGGCATCTAACATTTTTCCTGCAAATAATTTAGAGTCTTCTAAATTTAGTTTGTGTGAAGGTAAGCTGGAATAGATGAAATCTTCAGCTTCTATTAAATCTTTCAGTGCTTTTTCAAAAACTTGGACATTAATTATGCCTTCGCGAGGTTCTTTGATAATTTCTGATGAATTACCACTGCTCCCTGCTTTTTTAATTAGATCTTCTGCTTGATTCAATCTATTTTTCTCCATAAAATCCCTCAGTATCATTAAAGTTTATTTATTTAATTAATCAAGTTATATTTAATAATATTAATAATAATCAAATTATTATCATAAAATTTATTATCAATATTTAATTTAATTATTTATAATTTTAAATTAGTAATTTAATTTTCAGATTTTTTATTTAAAATTTGAAATATGGCGAAAAATTATCTTTTATTGATGATAAAATCTTTTTCACTTCAGAGGAGATATATAATTTCTCCAGATATTCTTTTTCTATTTTTTCTTTGAATTTATATTTTATTTTGCTTTTATTTATTTGGAGATGTGAAAATTTATCAATAAAATTTGACTTTTCATTTTTATTTTCACTTAAAAATAAATAAGGATCCATAGAAACAATGAAACTAAGGCTGGAATTGGCCAAGGATTTTAAATCATAGCCTCCTTCCAGTAATGATATTAATCTGGGGTGTTTTTCTATTAAATACTGCCCTATCCATGAATAAAAGTCTTCAGTTAATTCTATTCTTGAAAGAGGATCATTTAAATGACCATCAAAGCCGGCTTCCGCAAAAAGTATTTGTGGATTAAATTCTTTAAGCACTGGCCCAAGTATTTCTTTTAAAATCCAAATATAATCGTTATTATTAGAACCTGGGGGCATGGGAATGTTTAAATTATATCCTTTACCATCCGCAGCTCCTTGTTCATCAATAAATCCTTTTCCTGGAAATAATGTTCTGGGATCTTGGTGAATAGAGATGTAAAGAACATTAGGATCATTATAAAATATTTCTGCAGTTCCATTTCCGTAATGAACATCAAAATCAACTATGCATAATCTTTCCAAGTCGTAAGTTTTTCTCAAATATTCCACAGCAATGGCCACATTATTAAATATACAAAATCCCATGGATTTATTTGCTGTGGCATGATGGCCAGGAGGTCTTGAAATAGAAAATGCCCAATTTTCACTCTTATTTGTTCTCTTTAAAACTAATTCAGACGCTTTAATTGCTCCACCGGCAGATAAGAGTGCTGTTTGGTAGCTTTGGGATGTGGCATAAGTGTCAAAATCAATATTGCCTCCTCCCTTTTTACAAAATTCATCAATAAAATTGACATGCTCGGGTGTATGGACGGATAAAACCTGATTTAAATCTGCTCTATTGGGAGCTATAATACTTAATTTATTAAAAAAACTTTGCTTAGACAAATTGTTCATTATGGCATCTGTTCGGGCCTTATTTTCTATATGGAATTTATCTTGATGTTTGTTGTATTCGGGGGAGTAAACTATTGCCATAAAACCAGTTAATCATGTTTTTAGCTAATATTTTTAACTTATTGACTAGGGATAGTATTATTTTCTAGTTTCTTAGCTATTGATCTTGTTTTAAGTATATTTTTCTTTTTAGTTACAAGCTTGAAAATGATACTGTTTAATCATATTATTATTTTTATTATTTGGGGGGTTGTGGTTATATTTTTGTCTAGAATATTCCCCATTTGTCAAAAAAATGTTCACTTTTTGAAATTATTTTTATATAAAATCACATTAGAAAATATTTGCAGTAGAAACTTATTTATTCTTTTGTCACATAACTAACATATACTTTTGAATACTATTTGATGGCTAAAAATAGTTTAAGATTTAAAATAATTTTATTAGATTATTTTAAACTAGATTTATTTTAGGCTATACAACTTAGGATTTAAATTTAGTTTCTTGATAAGATTAATAATCCATATGGAGGGTGTTTAATGGAAGATGAAAATCCTATAAAAACTACGGTCGAGGAATTGAGGAAATTACTGGAAATTAAGAACTTTGTTGGTGAAGCCATAACCACTGAGGATAAACTTTTAATTCCTGTAATGAAAATGGGAATGGCCTTTGGAACTGGTATGGGTACTGGTAAAGGTCCTGATGGCAGCAGTAGTGGAAAAGGATCTGGAGCCGGCGCAATAGCAGGAGTAGAGCCTGTTTCTATGGTAGTAGTTACTAAAGGTGTAAATGGTCCTGAGGGTATAAGAGTACTTAATTTAACTTCTGGAAGCCAATTAAGCAAAGCAATAGGTGAAGTGGGAACTGTACTTACTGATGTAATGAAAGAAGGCCAATCATACATGAAAAAGAAACAGGATGAAAAAGAAACACCGAAAACACCTAAAGAAACACCAAAAAAAGCAAAAATCAAAGTGAAAGCTGAGAAAGAATAGGTTTAAAAATCCTATTAAGGATTATAAACCATTAAAACTTAATTAATATTTACTTAATTTATTTATTTAAATTTAGTGAGTTAATTAAAATTTAAACTTTTAGACTTAATTTTTAAATTAAAACACTGGTGGATCTGAGTGACCATAATAACCACCCTTTTAATCATTTTAGCAGCATTAGTTGCAATTATTCTTTTATTATTATCAGTTTCATTCCATATTTCCTTAAAACTTTTTAAAGACGGCGGAATAGTCAAAGGACTGGTTGAAATTCGCTGGTTCAAAATAAAGCTGTTTACCAGAAAATTCCCTGAAGAAAAGGAAGAAAAAGAGGAGAAGGAAGATAAAGACCAAAAAACGGATTTATCTGCGAAAAAAGAGAAATCAAAAGAGAAAAAACCTTCTAAATCTTCAAAAATAAGTAAATTAAAATGGGTGGATATAAAAAAAATTTTATCTTTATCTGGAGAATCATTACTTCACTTTATGAAGTTTTTTAAGAGTTTATGGGGATCAATAAACTTGGAAAAATTTAATTTTTATCTTATTTTTGGATTAAGTAGCCCTGTAGACACTGCCAAAATTTTAGGATGTTTTTGGGCCGCAGCAGCTGTAATTAACCTCTCACCAAAAGCAGATATTTTTGCTGAACCTTCATTTTTGGAGGAAAAAATTGACTTTGAAAGTGATATATCATTTCAAGTTCGACTTCTAGGCCCTTTTCTAGCATTATTAAGATTATTAACAAGAATATCTGTTATTAAACTTCTTTGGGAATTTAGGAGGTTTAGATAATGAATAAAAAAATCTGGGATACTATTCTCACTCAGTGGGATACTTTCGAAGAGCTGGCGGTCGCAAAAAAATTTTCCCTGGAGAATAGAGAAATCTATCCAGTAGATAAAATTTCTGTTTTATTTCAAAAATCTGGAAAAATATCTAATCTTAATATAATTCCCTTAGCATGGATAATAAATGAGAAAGAAGAAAATAATCCTGAAAACAAGGATCATGATTTAGAAACGGATTACTACATGGTTTTATTTGATACCGATAATTTGAATTTGGTTGAAGACATAATAAAGGAATTTAAGTCTTTTTATAATCATTCTGATCATAAATAAAATTGGGGTGAAATATTTATATTCCTCTTTTTAACATTAGCTGTTTTAATATTTTAAATAAACATTTTTAATTCATCTTTCATTTGAATAAATGTGATTCATTATTTTAAATATTTATCTAAGCTTGATTCAGTTTTTAATGGTTTATATAATGTTTTTCTCTCTGATTCAAGAAGCAATGGCTTTTTTTGAAGAATACATGATGCCGGCATCACATCTACATTTTCCATTTCATTGATATCATTTATAAACTCCAAACCCTTTTTTGTTCGTAGTAAATGATGATCAACCACTACATGGGGGATTTTTTGGCAAATTTTCTCTAAATTAGCCCGTGCTTTTGTAATATCCTCATGAGATAAGGCGTATCCTAAAAGATAGAGCGGGGGACCACTTAAAATTATTCTATCTGGATTTTCATTTAAAATATATTCTAATGCCATATCGGATATAGGCCCCTGGACATCAGAAGCATGCAAAAGTTTTTCTCCATTAAAAGTAATGGAAACTGCCACAATGTAACCTAAATGACTGTAATCGCTTCCATGGTGCAATGCAGAAGAAAATTTGATGTTAGTATCTCCTATTTGAAACTCCTGATTATCAGAATAAGTTATTTCAGTATCATCCACACTTTTAAGATTTTTAATAAGTTTTTTAGCCCTTGAGGATTGATTTTTATTTATATTGGAATCTGGATTTTTTAAAAATATTTTTTTTCCAGAATATATTCCATAAGCTATTTTTGAAGAGGATTCAAGAAATTTATTACTTTCAAATGGGGTGAAATGGTCATGATGATAATGACTAATGGTAATTATACTGGATTTTTTTGAATATTCAACAATTTTTTCCCTACTCTCTTTTAAGGCAGTTATTTCTTCTAGGGAAGGAGGAAGTTTGAATCTTTTGGTAGCAACCGATGTGCCGGGATCAATAAGTATGCCTTGGTCCGTTTGAACAAAAGTACACATGGAACGGACTCCCAAGCTTTCAAAGGCCAGTGGAATTATTTTCATATTCTTAATCCTGGAATTTTATAAATTTTAATAAATTGACTTTATCAAGGATTTTTTAGAATTTTTAAAGAATAATAAATTTAAAATAAATAATTTAGATAATATCTAAATAAGTAAATATGAATTATATCATTAATTTAAGATTAATGATGTTAAAAAAACTATTTAAAGGATTTTTGATGATCCCATATCTTCAGTAACTACATTTAATACTGTTTGTGTGTAAGTCCTCTGTACATTTGGTTCTTTTAGTAATTCTTTAATGAACATATCTAATTCACTAGTATCTTTAAATTTTGCTATTAATATGGCATCAAATTCTCCAGTAACATCATAAACTCCAAGAACGTTTTTATTGTAAGCAGTCTGGGTTTCCCAGTTTTTTAAAAATCCGCCTTTAACTCTGACGCCTATGATAGCTGTTAATTTGTATCCTAAGCAGGAATGGTCAATCAGTGGTACAAATTTCCTGATAACTCCTGTTTTCATTAATTTATCCACTCGGTTATGTACGGTTCCCACGGATATTCCCAAATCCCGAGATATTTTACGGTAAGACATTCGACCGTCTTCATTAAGCAGATTAATTATTTCTTTGTCTATTTCGTCTATTTTAACTAGCTCAGGATCAATTTTTATTTCCATATAGTCACCGATTATTTTTCTTGAACAATGTTTAACTTAATTTAAGTTATATTTATTATTTGTCCTTTTAATGCTTAGGTGTGTGAACATTATACTGTGAAATCTACTTTTTTTGTTATTTGAACTCAATTTAGTGAATTAATTTAGAAAAATATTTAATCAAATATATTAATGTATTATAGTCTTGATTTTTATTTTAAGGCCATAAATTTTGTTAATATTAATAAATAATAGAAAAAAAGTGATTTATTTTTAAATAAATGCTTTATTGTAATTTTAAATTAAAATAAACTATTATAACTTCAAAAATAAAAAAGAAAAAAATTAGGGGTTAATTAATCGTAGGCGTATAGTAAGGCCAGTGCTCTGTAGAATACCAGTTGCATGTATGGGTATATAACTAGAATTGCTACGAAAAATCCTAATATTGGGATAATCATCACTAAGCTTGAGATAATACTGATTATCATTAATATAATCATTATTACAATATACCAAATTATGTAGTCAACCCATCCAATTTGAGAAATAATATTCATTATTTCGCTGAATCGGAAAGCAGCACCTAATTCACTGTCGTTATATGCCATATTGGCCAGAGCAATGGTTGATAGTAATCCAAGAATTATAGCTACTATTCCACCGATTAAAACAGTTCCACTAATTATTCCAATAAATGCAGTTGGGTCAGTCATGGTTCCAGTAGTAGAAGCTGCTGCCAATGCGGCAATAGATGCCCAGGATCCAATAATTATTATTAATGCTGGAATTAGGAAATAAACGAATTGAACTACAAATACTTTTAGTCCATCAACAAGCATTTCTCCCCATTCATCAAATTCTGGCAAATCCTCTGCACCAGCTATTGATGCTTTTAAGGCTCTAAAACCATAACCCATCGCAAGAAATATGGGCACAATTAAAAAACTAGTCAAGAACATAAGTCCTAATATTATCAATTTTTTCAAGTCAGAAGCAGGATATTTAATTGAATCTGATACTATTTCTCCAATATCCATTTTCATACACCTCCATAGATATTATCAATACAATTTTTGGCATTCGCCATTATTATTTTATGTAATATCCAGCATATAAATTCATTTGTTAGTGTGCAGAAAATCACTTATTTGGGATAAAATTTTATTATACATTTTTAAAGCTAATTTAATCACTTCAATAGCAACAAAACTAAATGATTCAATCAATTTGAAATTGCATGATCATTTTTTTAATTATGATTTTATCAGTATTTGGTGTATTTATAATTAAAACAATTAATTAATCCATTAAATTTAGAAAATAAGAATAAAACTAGATTATATGGTAAAAATATAAAATATAAATAAGTTCATGTTTTATTTGACAGTTTTAGTCTGGATTCAATTTTTCTATTATTTCTTCAAGTTTAGCTAAAGGAGCATCAGTTTTAACTCCAGTAGGCCTATAATGGGTTCTGGAAACTAAAAATCCTTCATTTTCAAGCATTTCCATAACATCTAAAATTGAAGGGGAGCTTATTTTCAACTTTTTACAGACCACATGCAGGTCATAGTATGTGGCTGGCATTTTAGACTCTTCTAAACATCTATTTAATAGTTTTAAAACTTGTTTTTCTTTATTAAGTTCTTTTTCTTCAGATAAACTAACCATACCTTCTAAAAAATCAGAATCCTGTATATGGCCTAACCAGAGAGGCCCACCTACCCTAGTTTTTTCACCACATTCTGGGCATTTATCTGGAATATGGGGGGCCAGACCGTTTATAGTTTTTCTAAATAAGCATTTTTTGCAATGAATAATGAACCCCATATTTTTAAGTGATTCATCTGCTTCTTTAGCTCCTTTTTGGATTTGGAAATAAATTCGCATGTAATGTTCGCTGCTGTGGGAAAATTTGATTACTACACTTTTTTTATACTTAGCAAAGGTCATGGCCACAAAACCGGCCAGTATTCTTATTCCATTTTCGTGACAGTATTCTGTTTTCAGTGGAACAGCATTATATTTACGAATACATGGTTCTTTATAAGTTCCACAAAGGGCAGAAGTGTCTGTAGCGGTTATACATAATAAACTGTCTGATTTTAAAGAGTTGGCCACGGAATCAATGAAATATGATGGGGTACCAAAGGGGTCGATGTCCACCACATCAAATTCTCCTCTTCTTTCTCTTAAAGCCATATTAGCATCAGTTTGTGAAATTTCAAGGTTTTCAATTTCATTTAAACTGGCATTTTCCTCTGTGAACTTAATGGCCAAGGAGCTAATGTCATTAACTACTACTTTGGAAACTCCAGAAATTTCTTTGGAGTACCTTATTCCCCTAATTCCACTTCCACCAAATGCATCGCAGACGCTTATGTCCTTTCCTAACTCTATTTGGAATTTTTGTAAAGCTAAAACTGAAAGATCCCGATTGAGTTCCATAGCGGAATTGTAAAATACAGGGGCCTTAGCAGATACTTTATCAAATTCTGGAACTATTATCTTTACTAATCCCTCTTGAAGGTGTTTATTGTTCATTTTAATCACTGAATCGAACTTTATGAGATTTATTTATTATGATGAAAGATAATTTCTTTATATTTCTTAAATGTCCTTTAAATTAATATTAATTTTTTAGTAAATAGATTTCTTTTTGATTATTTTAAATATTCTGATAACTATTTAAAAAAACTATATTAAAAACTTATTAAATATTAGGGATATTGATTTATGCAATATATTGAAATTCATAACTGGAGGCGAAAGATGTCTGATTTTATTTCCAATATCCCATTTCTTAATAATGCTAAATCTGGTAAAAATAGTATCTGGCGATACCTAATAACTATAATTTTATGTTTAGGCGTGGCTAGTTTTGTTGCAGGGGCAATATTAGGTGTACTGATTGTCGTATGGGCAGTGTTTAATCAGGCAGCATTTAATCAGAATTTTGATACGGCTATTATTTATCAACTGCTGGCAAACCCCATATTTATAATATTTTTAGTTGGACTAAGCTTTTCTCTATCTTTCTTTTTTTTAGGCCTATCTTTAAAGGTTTTACACAAGAAAAAGTTTAATTCAGTTATTAACACAGGAAATAAAGTTCGTTGGAGTAGAATGGGAAAAGGTGCTATTTATTGGTTTGCTATCCTTCTGGTATTGGATTTAATATCATATCTAATTGATCCGGGGAGCTTTAAAATATTTTTTAATCTTCAAAATAATTTTTGGATTCTTGCATTGCTGGCTCTAATTGCTTTTCCCATCCAGGCCTCCTTTGAAGAAGTATTTTTTAGAGGATATTTAATGCAAGGTGTCAGCTTAATTGGGGATTGGTCGCCTACAAATCGTTTATTATTATATTTAATGAGAAAAATTAGTTTAATAAGACATTTAGTTTTGGGAATTAGCTTAAACTTATTTGATAAATTAAAAAAGCCATGGGTTGTTCTTTTAGTAACCTCGCTGATTTTTTCACTATTGCATTGGTGGAATGGTAGCACAATAATCCTTAGTCTTTCCATTGTATCTGGGACTTTTATCATAGGATTGATGCTGGGAATCATTACCCTGGCCGATGATGGTATTGAAATGGCCATTGGGGTGCACATAATAAACAATATTTATGTCAGTGTAATTCACAGCTCTCCTGATGGGGGATTGGGAAATTTACCCTCTTTAATTGTTAGTCCATCTGATCCATATGCTGCTCCACTGTCTTTGATTCTGGCGGCGGCAGTTTTAATATATTTATTATTCCGAAATCGAAAAGAGGATGTTTTAAGAATTTTTAAAGGATAAAATTCTAATTTTTAATAATTTAGAAATTCTTTGTTTTTTTCTTATTTTTTAATAAGCTAATTTAAATTTATTATTCTTAAAAATTGAAGATTATTAATTGTAATATTAAAAAATAAGTAAATATTTAATTATTAAAAGAAATGAATTAAACATATCATTGGATGATTGAGTTAAATCTAATATTACATGAATAGCTATGATTAAGTTATATTCTAATTGATTATCATTAAATAAATTTATAATAAAACTTACTTGATTAAATTTCATTCAAATTTTAAAACTAGGTGTAGTTATGATACCCATTGCCAACCCCATTATAGAAGACGAAGAGATCCAAGAAGTAGTAAAAGTCTTAAAATCAGGTTTTATTGCACAGGGACCGAAAGTAGCAGAATTCGAAGAAAAATTTGCTAATTATGTTGGAACTGAATATGCAGTCGCGGTCAGCTCTGGAACAACTGCTCTGCACCTGGCCCTTTTAGCTGCTGGTGTGGGAGAAGGAGACGAAGTAATTACCACACCATTTAGTTTCGCCGCCACTGGCAATTCAATTCTCTACACAGGAGCAAAACCGGTTTTTGTTGATATAAATCCGCAAACATACAATATAGATCCCCAGAAAATTGAAGAAGCCATAACTTCTAAAACTAAAGCAATATTGCCTGTACACTTATATGGGCAACCAGCAGATATGGGCCCTATATCTCAAATTGCATCAGAAAACAATTTGGTAGTCATTGAAGATGCTGCTCAGGCCCATGGTGCTATTTATCATGGTGAAATGGTCGGTGACTTGGGTGATATGGCCTGTTTCAGCTTTTATCCCACAAAAAATATGACCACCAGTGAAGGAGGCATTGTCACCACAAACAATAAGGAAATGGCTGATAAAATACGTATTTTAAGGGCCCATGGGGAAAAAGAAAGATATCAACATTCTGTTTTAGGCTACAACTTCCGAATGACTGATATTTCAGCAGCAATTGGTCTGGCACAATTGAAAAAACTAGATAAATTTAATCAAAAGAGAATTGAAAATGCAGCTTACTTAAGCGAGCATATAAATAAAATCGAGGGTATTAAAGCTCCTTATATCATG
>DAWK01000027.1:10787-26855 GCA_002509745.1 Methanobacteriaceae archaeon UBA349
AATGGTGTGGGGACGGGAATCCATTATCCGATTCCTATTTACAAGCAGGAACTTTATCAAAACCTTGGATTTAGCGATGAATGTCCTGAGGCCGAAAAAGCAGCTTTGGAAGTACTTTCTATACCAGTACATCCTAGTTTAAAAGTTGAAGATCTGGAAAAAATAGTTCAAGTATTAGAAGATGCTAGTATAAACTTCGACTAGCTTATTCTTTTTATTGAGCTTAATTCAATTCTTATTTAATCTTATTAACCTTATTTAGTTTTATTTTCTCTACTTGAGCTTAATTAATATCATTTAATCTTATTTATCCTTTTAATAGCTTTTTTAAAATTAATAATTAATTAATAAGTTTTCAAAGCTTTTTTTCAACAGATAAGACTTTATCTGCCAGGCCTCTATTTTTATCTCGCCTATCATCTATTTTTATACTGGTGGAAACTCTATCAGCACCTTTTGCAAAAACAGCTTCATGGGCCACTTCAATTGCTTTAAAAAGCTCTTGAGGATTATTGGATTCTATTTGGGTACCCATACCAGATAAATGGTATTTGATTCCTATTTTATCCAGTGCATCTACTGCGGCAGCAACATAACTGCTTAAACTAGTACTTTCAGTTCCAATAGGGATGATGGTTATTTCTGCAGTAATCATGAAATTTTATATGTTTGGCCATAAATATAATTTTTATGAAATACCTTCAAAAAGATGAATTCAATGCAAACATCAAAAAAAGGATAATGGACCTAATAAACGAATGGGATCTTATTCAAGAAGATGAACTAATTGCTTTGGCCCTTTCTGGAGGAAAAGATAGTGTTTTGACTTTACACATGCTCCATGAGTTACAAGTGAAGCTTGACTTTGAAATGGTGGCCATTGCTGTTGATGAGGGCATTGAGGGTTACCGTAGTCATGGTATGGAAGCTGCACAAAAGAATGCGGATCTACTGGGTGTTAAACTATTAACTAAATCTTTTAAAGAAGAAGCTGGTTTTACATTAGATGAGGTTTATTCATTTTTTAAAAGTGCTTGTATGCCCTGTGGCGTTTTTAGAAGAAATATTCTAAATAAAACTGCTTATGAAATAGGTGCATCAAAAATAGCCACAGGCCATAATCTGGATGATGAAATACAATCATTTTTAATGAGTTTTGCCCGAGCAGATCTGGTGAAGTTTTCTAAATTCGGACCTAAACTGGATGTTATTCACCCTAAGCTTATTCCAAGAATTAAACCTTTATGGAATATTCCAGAAAAAGAAGTAGGTATCTGGGCCGTTTTAAATGATATTGAAGTTCATTTTGATGAATGTCCTTATTCTAATCTTTCTCTACGAGCTAAAACAAAGGATTTTTTAAACCGTGCTGAGTCTAGGGAACCGGGAACCAAAAAAGCAATATTGGATTCTTTTACCAAGACTTTTATCCAAAAAAGTTCTGCTAAGAATGATATTTCAAAAAAGAGTCTGGCCAATTTAAGTGGATGTCAGAGTTGCGGTGAACCTTCTTCGGGGGTTATTTGCAAGGCCTGTGAGATGAAAGAAATAATTAAAAATAATATTGCTTGATTATACAATTTCTATTTGGATTCTATTTAATTTTGGAATATTAAATAAATAAAATTAAATAAGAAAGATAATCTGAATGAAATAAATTTAGGACTTATTTTACCTTATCTGCAGTGGTAAAGAATGTTCCACCATACTTCTCTTCTTGCAGATCTCTAACTTCATCCGAAGCGGTCTGGTAATCTTCTACTTTTTTTATAATACGTCGTGTTTTGACCTTAATGGTTTTACCACAGACACATTTTCTTGTGGCCACACCTTCTTTGGCGTACATACCACGCCCACAGTCGCAACGGAAAATTAAATACATTTAAATCGCCATGAATATATTTATATTTTTTATTAATATTCTTCCTTTGATTTTAATCAATAATAACATATTTTATTCATTAATTATGTTTCATGACCAGCCCAGCAATTTCCCGAATATAGGTAATATAACTTGGGGAATGGTTATAAAACCACCAATCATACAACCTAAATTTGTCCCTACTACTACTAAAAGTACTCTAACTAAGTTATTGGCCCAATAATCTTTAAGACTTTCTGCTTTAGAAAGATTGTGGAGATCATCTGATCCTACATGTCTTAACTTTGCTTCTACTAATCCAGAAAACCATCCTGCAGCTAAAAGGGGGTGAAGAATGGTTAGAGGTGCTGCTAAAAATGCCACAACTGCCGATTGTATTTTTGACCCGGATAATAGGGATCCTATTGCAGCAAATCCTCCTACTATTAAAACAAATTCTAAAAGCCCTGTTTTTATATCAATACCATTAATAAAAGCCAGAAAAAATATCACCACGAAAATTACAGGAATGGAGAACAAAATGATTTTTCCCAGCGGTATTCTAGACTTCTCAAGCCTTAAAAGATCACTTATAGGTGGCAAATCTTCAGGATTATCTAGATATCTATTCATACCGGGTTGGTGTCCCGCACCTACCACGGCAATTATATGGTCTTCTTCAATATTCTGAATTTTATGGACCATGAATGCATCTCTTTCATCTACCAAGACTTTATATGCTGAAGGAGACATTTCTTTGAAGTATCCCATTATTTCATTTAGAGTATCTGCTTCTTTTAGACTCTCAATGTCGCCTAGTTCTTCATCTTTCTGAAAAAGAGAAGCTAAGAGTCCAAAGACGAATTTGGCCTTTTCCATGAAACTCATGGCACTCATGGCCCTTTTGAGAGTTAAATTTATATCTCGATCAATAAGTGCTATTTTAGCTTCAACTTCTTCTGCAGCTTCAATAGCGGCCAGCATCTCCGCTCCAGGTTTAACGCCTAAATCACTACCAATCTTTTTCTGCATATACGTCAAAAGACCGCTGATAAGGAATAATCCAATATTATCTCCTTTGATGATATCAGATACGGAAATGTCAGTTTTCTCTTCTATACCTGACTTTTCCCGCATTAGTCTTTGATATCGCCCTGCGTCGAGTTCTATTGCTACGACTTGAGGTTTATCTTCCAGTATAGCATTTTTAACTTCTTCCACACTTTTTTCAGAAACGTGGGCGGTTCCAATTATTTTTAAGCATTCGCGTATCATTAAATTTCACTTGTAATATTTAGTTTAAATTAATTATTTTGATTTTCAAGAATTAAATTAAATTGTATAAATAAAAATCAAAATATTTTTATCAATTTTAATAAATTTAATATGCCGGTTAATATACTTAAGCCAGCCAGTATACTAATCTGCTTTATATATTGTATAAGGTAACTTTTAATTTAATAATAAAAATAATTATTTTAGTATTATTTATATTATTTCTAACTAAACTTCTTTTTCAAATACTGGTTATAATTTAAATATTCTTTGGGGTTAATGATTATTATTATATTCATTTAAAAATAAAAACATTTCAAAAAAAATATTCTTAAAATTGTTATAGTATATTATATATATTAACTTATTTTTTTATTATAACCTATATTAGTTATATTAAATATATAATAATAACTTAATATAAAATATATATTAAACATATTTTAATATATTTAGTATAACTCCCTAAAAAGAATTTAAAAATAAATCAGTAATTAATCAGTATTTTTCAAGTGAATGTTCACGGAATATGGCCACATTATCTGAAATATTTCGTTGCAAGCAAAACGCAACATCTTTTTTAAATCCTATTTCAATCAATCTCCGTGCCGAACGTGATCTCAAAATATTATATTCCACTAAATCCTTGTCTTGAACCGCCATAACTGCGGCCTGAGCATACTCATCTAAATTTTCATTTTGAAGATTTGAAATTATTTCTCCAGCCCCTAAAAAATCTTCAATGGCAAAACGACCTTCTACACCAGCCATAACAACTTCTATTTCCTCATTGACCAATTCTTTGGCTGCGGCGGCAACAGCTTGGGCATTAGTAAAACACCCTACCAAAATTTTGGATTTCATTCCTTCCATTATGCGCGTTCCATTGCTGGTAGTAAGTACTAGAGTTTCCCCCTTAAGTTTTTGAATTTCAATAGGTGAATTTCCAGCATCAAATCCATCTAATGTCGCACCTCTACGTTCACCCGCAATTACGGCCTCCTTTTCAGAAGCGATTTTAATAGCTTCTTTGTGATCAACAACCGGAATAACTTTTTTAAAATGATTTAAAGCCATTGTAATTGTAGTACTTGCTCTTAAAACATCTACCATTATGGATAAATCATTGGAATTAGATTTTTCTAAGCTTAAACTAACTTTCATATTTTCACGACTTTCATATTTGATATATCTTAAAGATGCTTTAAATATTATGAATCTAACAATATATTAGCTAAAAAAACTATAATTTTTCTATAAGATTTGATTATATATTTGGGTGAACTCATGAAGATTGTTACCACTCCCATGTGTGAAGAAATTTTAATAATGGCTGGAATTAATGATTACATGATTAATAAAGAACCTGACAAAGAGCAGGCTGACTTTGCAGTTGTTCTATCAGAAACGGAAACTTTTATGGACTCATTAAAGGTAAAATTAAATACATTTTCTCAGATACATGAAAGTGTTTTAAAAACGGTAGAAATATTGAATCCCCCCGTATCTAATCAAAATTTAAGTTCAGATTTGTCTAAAAGCATATCTAAAATTTCTCCATGGGCAGATTCTCAACAGAAAAAAATACTTAGTGAAAATAATAGAAAAATTAAAGTCAAAGTTTATTCACAATTTCTTAAAGATATTATAGAAGACATGGGTTTCGACGTAGTTGCTGAAAACCCGGATTTTGTAGTTTTTCCAGATTATTTGGAAAATCAAATTAAAAAGGATGAAGAAATTTCGCATAGCAATGCCCAGCGGGGCCTTTCAAAAAATGCAGAAAATTTCTTTAAAAGCGATAATACTGACATTGATTTTGTAAAATATATTAAAGTTCCTTCACATGGGGATGTTCCCATAAATCCTCTAGAAAGGGCCACTATGAGATATAACTTATTGGAGGGAGAATTATGTATGAAACCCTAACTTACACTGGTGGAGTCCATAAAAATGAAGAAATAAAAGAGCTTATTGAAGATATGGGAGGTTTTGTACTCCAGGAAAATACTCTTCAAATGGACATAATTCTTACTTTAGCAGTACCTCTAGAAGACGTGGAAAAAGTCAAAGAAAAGGCCAAAGAGCTCATGGGAACAATTAAAATAGCGCCCATGGCCGGTACCGAAATTGCAATAGTATCTCCCACCCTGGCCCGCCATCACCTCCCTCATTCGGCTTGTGATATATCTGAATATTTAAGGCGTTTCGGGGCAAAGGATAACATGATTGGCCTGGCTCGAGGGGCAGGAAAAGGAATCTCTAGGATATCTGAGGATGAAAAACGACTCATTGAAGAACATGACTTAGCGGTATTTGCATTAGGCAGCTTTGAACAATGTATAAAAGATAAAACACATCTTTTTGATGATATAAATATTCCAGTTGTAGTTACTGGTGCTCCTGAAATGGATGTTAAAGATCTTCCTGGTGCGGATGCTTATATAAGTGATCTGGGTCGAATACCTCGTAGATTAAAGCGTGGTGAAGATATAAGGGCTCTCCGAAAACTGGTGGAAGTAGTGGAAGATATTCTTGATTCTAAAAGGCGCGACATGGCTCAAGATCCTCCTTTAGTTCCATCAATACTACTAAAAACTGAAATTGAAAATCAGGTTCCAGCTATTGCTGATGTATATTCACCTACTCCTGTTACCAGTCAACTGGATGGGGTGAGAGTAAAATTAAATTATGAACAATATCATGAACAAATACGTCAAGTTAAGATAAATAAATACTATTTAGNNCTCAATTGTTTAAAAAAATATTGGATTAAATGTATTAAAATCACCAAAATCAAATAAATTAATAATAATTAGTTAATTAATACTAATTGGCACTGAGTTGTAATCATCTGGTGCATATAAACATATAACTCATATAAATTAATTTATGGGATTAATAATCATGGAAAAGTCAAGAATTTTACAGCTTACGGCATTTGCGGCATTCCTTTCTTTAGGATACTTGGCATTGAACTATTTTGTATTTATTAGCTTGTCCACGTTTTTCCAGGGCATAAATCTAAACTACATTTATCTATTCATAGGATTAGTAACCATTTCTTTTCCAGTTTCCATGTTAGTTGAACAAAAATCATCAAATTTTTTATCTCAAGCAATTTATCTTTTTTCTACAACCTGGATGGGTATCACTCTATATTTTGTGTGGATGATTATCGCGATTTTTCTAATCAGATTAATTATTCCTATTCCATTGGAAGTCGCGGGAACCATTATAATTGGTTTAGTTTCCATAATCACTATTTATTCATTAATAAATTCTTACAATGCACACGAGAAGCACATAAAAATACCTATTAATAAATTAAATTCCTCTATTAAACTTGTTCAGCTTTCAGATGTCCACATAGGTTCAGTTAGAAATTCAGGATTTTTAAAAAGAGTTGTAAGTAAAATAAAAGATATTAATCCTGATGCCGTTTTAATAACGGGGGATCTGGCTGATGGAAGTTCAGCTATTCATGAAAATACTTTTTACCCATTTAAAGAACTTAAAATGCCAATATTTTTTACTCCTGGAAATCATGATTCTTATCCAGGTATAGAAAATGTATTCAAGGCTTTAAAATTTGCAAATGTGCATATACTGGAAAATGATATGATTGAATTTAAAGGGATTCAGATAATCGGAGCATCATATTCTATGAGAAGAGATAATCTCAAAAACGTTCTAAATCAAATAAACCTTGATCCGGACCAACCAACTATATTGATGTACCATTTACCTTCTGAATGGGAAGCTGCACGAGAAAAAGGAATCGATCTACAGCTATCGGGCCACACTCACCATGGACAGTTTTATCCATTTAATTTGCTTGTAAAATTAGTTTTCCCTTATTTAGGTGGTTTATACAAAAAAGGAAAGGACCATCTATATGTTTCAGCGGGTACTGGGACCTGGGGCCCACCTATGCGATTGGGATCTCATAATGAGATCACTATAATTAATTTGATTCCTAAATAATTTTTATTTTGAATAAAAAGTAAATTAATTTTTCTAATTTTTTATTTTTTAAATGAATTGAATTATTAAAAATTTTTAGGTGAACCAAAACTTTTTTATATAGTTATGAATATATATTCATAACAGTTAGGCCTAAGAATTTTTCATTTTGAAAGGTTTGGGTTAAAATTTTCAATCATTTCCTGTAACTAATTTTTAATTTAATTACTTTTAAAACTTGAATTATTTAAATCAAAGTTACAGAAATGGGAGGATTTTTCAAACAGTGTTCAATAGCTAAATAAATTTTAGGCTTTTTCGAGATAATACTAAAAAAGGAGGAGATTAGGTGATAGACAAAAAAAAATACAAATGTTCTGATTGTGGATTTGAATGGTCCAGTCCTCAAAAAGAATATCAAAACTGCCCGGATTGTGGTTCAGAAAACATAAATCTTATTTCTGATGAAAAGGAAATGGGAAAAGATATTATTCAGAACACTGGTTCAAATAGAAAAGGTTATGGTAGAGGCAGGGGTTCTGGCGCCCCAAGAGTTTGTAAATGCACTCAATGTGGCCATGAGATTCCTAAAATTCCAGGGGTTCCTTGTAGAAATGAAAAATGCCCTGAATGTGGCGGAATGTTGTGTGGTTCTGAATAAAATATTTAAATTTAATTTTGTCAAAAGATATCTAAGATTATAAAGGTGATTTTTACGAAAATTTGTATACCAACAATAGAAAAAGAGGGTTTAAATTCAAATATATCACTACATTTTGGCAAAACCCCATATTTTGCCTTTTTAAAAGAAAAAAATGGTGAAATAGAAGATATAATCTTCATTGAAAGCGGGGGAAAACATATTGGCGGTTCCCTTACACCAGCTGAGATAATATTAAATTCTGATGCAGATATTTTAATTTGCGGGAATTTAGGTTCGAAAGCAGTTAATATGCTTCAAAAAAATAATGTTAAAGTTTTTTCAGGAGCAAATGGTAGTGTTAAGGAGATATTTGAACAGTGGAAGAATGAAAAGTTGATGGTGGCTGATAAAAATAATTCCTGTTCAGAACAGGAACATCATTAATGAAAATTTCATTTCACTCTAAATCTTGATTTTTTATTTAGATAAAGATTTAGACTCCGAAATATCAAAAAAATGATAAATATAATGAATACAGTAAAATATAGTTTTTTAAATGAGTAATGGAGGAATGGAAGACATGAAAGTAGCCATAGCATCCAGAGGAGACAATTTAGAATCTCTTGCGAGCCCGATTTTTGGAAGATGTGCTTATTTTATAATTGCAGAAGTTGAAAATGGTAAAATTGAAGGTTTTGAATCATTAATAAATGCTGCAGTCGCTGAATCTGGAGGTGCAGGAATTAAAGCTGCACAGATTGTAGCCAATAAAAATATTAATGCCTTAATCTCAGGATCTGTAGGTCCCAATGCATATGATCTGCTTAAACAGGTCGGTATCAAGATGTATCAGATTAAAGAAGGATCTGTTGAACAAAATATCCATTTATTCTTTGAAAATAAATTGGAAGAATTACCCAGTGCTAACATGTCTAAAGGTCGTGGTGGTAGAGGTATGGGTGGAAGAAGATAATTTTATCCTTCGGATTTAAAATATTTTTTCCATAGAATCATTAGGGATTAATTAAGGATATCTTATTATTTTAGGTGTCATGATGAGATTAGCTATTACTGGTGGTAAAGGGGGAACTGGGAAATCAACTATTGCTACTGCTCTGTCATTTGAGTTGGCCAAAAAATTCAAAGTCGCTTTGATCGATGTTGATGTGGAGTGTCCGGATGATCATATAATTCTGTCCATAGAACGAAATAAAGTAAAGGAAGTTGAAACATTACTCCCCTTTTTTGATTTAAGATCATGTAAAAAGTGCGGTAAATGTTCCCAAACCTGCAGAGAAAATGCAATTTTTTTTGTTAAAGAAAAATATCCAATTTTAATTTCCCAACAATGTAATGGATGCGGAGCCTGTATTAATGTTTGTCCTGAAAATACTATTAAAAAGGATAGACAAATAATAGGAATCATTTATCATGGAAAATTAGACACTGATTTTATTAATTCTCTAAACTCCAGTTTTTTTGAAATTAACTCTTCTGAAATTTTAAAAAATGAATCAAATGAACATATAAAAGAAAATATTCAAAAAAATTTTCTTTTAATATCTGGAGAAGTAGAAGTAGGATGCGAATCCACATCATTAGTAGTCAATTCCACTCGTAAGTATGCTGAGCAACTAGAGCCAGATTTTGATTTTCTGATTATTGATACTCCTGCTGGAACTCATTGTAACGTTATTTCAGCATTAACTGATATTGACTTGGCCATTGCTGTTACAGAGCCTACTCCCCTGGGAGCTCATGATCTGGAATTAATATTACAGCTTCTGGAAAAAATTGCTAAACAAGGATTTGAACTTTCAAAATCATTATTGGGGAGAACTGAAGAATATAATTCTCAAACTAAGATTATAATCAATCGTTCAGATATTGGTGATAAAAATTTGATTTATCAGGCTGTGGGTCAATATGGGCTGGATGTTATAGAAGAAATACCTTATGATAAGTCTTTCTTGGAAAATTATTCTAAGGGAATTCCTGTAACGAATCAAAAAATAGAAAAAATCGCTAATTATGTGAGGTCTTTGTATGAGTAATTTTAAAACTCTGGTGGTATTATCCGGTAAAGGCGGTGTTGGTAAAAGTACTTTAACGGCTTCACTAGCTGTTTTATTGGCCGAAACTAATAAAATTACTGTTGCAGATTGTGATGTAGATGCTCCTAATTTAGGCTTAGTATTAGGCTTAAAAGAAGAACAATTTAAAGAGTGGAATTATCTTAAAACCAGTGAAAAAGCTTATTTAGTCAAAGAAAAGTGTAAAGGCAGGCGTAAATGTGTACGTGCTTGTAATTTTTCTGCAATTAAATGGGATAGTGAACAATCTTTGCCGAAATTCAATGATTTACTATGTACGGGATGCGGAGCTTGTATTGTGGTTTGTCCAGATTTTGCCATTGAGTTAAAAGAAATTGAAAATGGAAAAATCGGTTCTGGAGTCACAAACTATGGATTTCCAATTATCACAGGTCACTTAAATATTGGAGAATCAGGTTCTGGAAAAGTGGTAGATGCGGTAAAAATGAAGGCACAAACAGTTTCAGAATCTAATCGCTCTGATTTATTACTTCTAGATGCTGCAGCTGGTGTAGGGTGCCCAATTATAGCATCAGTAAAAGGCACGGATTATGTTGTAATAGTTACCGAACCCACTCCTGTAGCATTCTGGGATCTCAAAAGAGTTTTGGAAGTAGTTAATTATTTTAATATTCCACATGGGATTGTAATTAATCGTTGGGATATAAATAAAGATTTCACTAAAACAATTGAAAAATTTGCTAAATCCAATAATATTCCATTATTGGGAAAAATTCCTTATGATAGATGTTTTGTAGATGCTTTAGTGAATTTACAACCAGCAGTAGTATATGAAAAAGAATTAGAAGAATTATTTTTTGATATTATAAATAACATATCTATTTTAATTGATATTAAGCATTTAAATAATAAAAATTGAATTTATCCAATTTAAACGATTTGAATTAAAATATTAATTTACTATTGAGGCCTGATATGAATAATAAATCTTTAAAATCACTAAAAAAAGGAGAAAAAGCTGCAAAATATTCTGCTTATACTAATCTTTTCTTAGCTTTAATTAAAGGAATTGTGGGGTTTTTATCGGGAAGTGTGGCTTTAATAGCTGATTCTATCCATTCATTCTCTGATATTTTTTCATCTCTGGCAGTTTATGTGGGCTTAAAAATTTCCCAGAAAAAACCCGATCAAAAATTTCCTTATGGCTATTATAAAGTAGAAACACTGGTTTCTCTTATAATATCTCTAATGATAATTATCACGGGATTTGAAATTGCTTTTGAATCCTTTAATGAATTTTTAAACCCTTCAATCATTCAGTTTCCTATCATAAGTCTTTTAACTGCTCTTTTGTCAGTACTCGTTTCGTATTATTTGGCAAAATATAAAAAGAATATTGGTAATGAAATTGGTTCTCAGGCACTTATCAATGATGGAAAACATAGTTTAATAGATGTATTCTCATCTTTAATAGTTTTTATGGGGATATTTGCATCTTATATGGGATATGTCAGTATACAGGGTATTTCCGGAATGTTAGTGTCAATTCTAATTATTTATATTGGGGCAAAGTTAGGAAAAAATGACATTCTGGTTTTACTGGATGCTGGGATTGATCCTGAAAAAGTAGAATTAATCAAAAAGATTTCCTTGGGTGTGGAAGGTGTAGCTGGTATTCATGATATCAAAGTAAGAAGATCTGGCCCTTATATTTTTGCAGAACTTCATTTAGAATTAGAAAGGGGAGAGTCAGTTAAAAAAGCTCGTGAAATTTCTATTGAAGTAGAAAAAAATGTAAAAAATGAAATTCATGAACTTGATAGTTTAATGGTACAGATAGAACCCCTTCAAAAGAATTATCAAATAATTGCAGTGCCTTTAGAAGATGATGAAGGACTTTCATCGGATGCAACTACTCATTTTGGCAAAGCAAATTATTTCATGATAGCCAAAGTTAAAAATGGTTCCATTGAAATGTTTACTATTAAAAAAAATCCTGCAGCAACTGCTGAAACTAAAAAAGGAATTAAAGCTGCTGAATTATTGAAAGAAGAGAATGTGGATATTTTAGTAGTTGATCATCTCTCTGAAGGACCTAAATATGTTTTAAACGAGTATTTGGTGGGAATATCCAAACCAAATGGAAACAATCTAGAAGAAATTATTATTTATGCTTCAAAATCTTTTGAAAATAATTAAATCATAAGCTTAACAATTAAAAGATTTAATGAATATTAAGTCTTAACTATTTTTCTTTATGGAATCTTTATACCAAAGAAGTTTATAGCACCAACTAAATCTCTAAACGCTTCTAATTCTTTTTCAATAACATCTTCTCTAGTAAGAGTACTGCTCATTTCTCCATCGACAGTAAGTTTGTCTGGGCCACGGGCCACTAAACGATCTACTCCGTCTTGACTGAGGACTTTTTGGGCCTCTGCGTCATGAACAAATGCTCTTCCAGGGATAATGACAGTTTCTTTAAGTTCCTTTAAGTCAACTGCTTTTAAATCTTCTATGGTAATCAGACAACCGATATCTTTCTCCACGGCATAGACATTTACCTTATCTCCGGCCTCAAGATTATCAATGATTCTTTGGATGTAAGGTGCGGCCACAGAGCTGGTTAAAATAGTCGCTTCTCCAGTTATTTCTGGAATAAACTGTAAAAATACCTTATTTTTGTCTAGAGAAATTGCAAATGGGGCCTCTGTTTCTGGATCACATACTGGTGTTCCTGTAACTCTTAAATTAAATTCATTATTAATTTCACGAACTAATTCCTCGAATTCCTGGATATTATGTGGTTCAATATCTTTGATGAGGGGTTCATTACCTAATATCAATCCTTGATGAGTATAATTGGCAAATCTCATTAAAATCAGTGCTTCTGCACCCCAATCTTCTAACTTAACACAAGTTTCCCTTAAAACTTCGCCATCATTCACACCAGGAATAATAACTGAGGCAGCATGAACCTCACAACTTTCAGAAAATCTTTTTACCGCTTCGAGAGATACTTCGGGGTTAGGATCCGACATCCACTTCTTTCTAAGACCGGCATCAGCGGCAAATAAAGTGAAAGTAACTTCCTCTACCCCATGATTTATGAGATTAGAAGCCATTTGAACTTCATCAATTCCTTTTCCACTGGTATAGCCTAGGTGCATGGGAATTCCAAACTGATGAAATGTAGCAGTTAGCTCTTCCAATTGAGGATAACAACTGACGTCTCCCCCGCCGCTGATATTAATTTTAAGATCACTATCTCTAAATTCACCCATCATCAAGGTGTTCTGTACAGTGCTGGCCACTAAGAATGGTGGTATAAACTCATTTTTAGTTTCTGCCACTCCCTCATTGCAGGTTTCACAACCTACTTTTGCTGGTGAGCAGTTTCTACATCCTAATGGGTGGGATTCCTTTACTTTTCGGAAATAACAGTATTTACAGAAGCCTCTACAGTCTTTGCCTGGAATACCGCCTACATCTGCTATTATTTGCATGATATCAATTGGTTTTTATTAAAATAAATAACTTTGTATTTAAAATTCAATTATTATTACAAGTATATAAATTATAATATGGTCTATGGTGGTCTATTATTATAATTTATTGATTATTAACTATTTAAATTTAATGAAAATCTAATATTCTGCTTTAAAATTAAAACAAAGATATTATAAATAGAATTTTTTAGGTATTGCTTAGAATTCAATAAAAATTTATTAATTAAATATATGATTCTAAGGCTAGGAATAGTGTATAATCTATTAAAAATAGTTTTTAATTAAATAAATGTTTAATATTAATGAATTTTTAAGAATTGAATGATTATAACCTCTAAAAAAAGTATTAATGGCCTTATTCTTAAACTATATAAAACTTGTGAGTTTACTCCTTATAAGTCTTTCTACTTGTACCGGAAAGAAAGTTTAATAATATATATTGAACTAAAGGAAGGTTCGTATACTAACTAAAGTGCCAATTGCACTTCCTCAAAGCGAAATTATTTAAAATGCATAAAATATGCAACGTTCATGAGGCGTGTATACGGAAATTAATTGTTAGGAGGGAAAAAATGGCGAAGTTTGATGATAAGATCGACTTGTATGACGACAGAGGTAACCTCGTCGAAGAACAAGTACCACTAGAAGCTCTAAGTCCACTACGTAACCCAGCTATTAAAAGTATTGTTCAAGGTATTAAGAGGACAGTAGCTGTGAACTTAGAAGGTATAGAAAACGCCTTNNGCCAAAGTTGGTGGACCTGCCTGTAAAATTTTAGGAAGAGAATTGGATCTCGATATAGTAGGTAATGCAGAATCAATTGCTGCAACCGCTAAAGAAATGATCCAAGTAACCGAGGGCGACGACACTAAGGTAGAGTTACTTTCTGGCGGAAAAAAGGCTTTAGTACAATTACCAACAGCTAGATTTGATGCTGCTGCAGAATACTCTGCTGCACCATTAGTAACTGCTACTGCGTTTGTTCAAGCCATAGTCAGTGAGTTTGACATCTCTATGTACGATGCAAACATGATTAAGGCAGCCGTTCTGGGTAGATACCCACAATCTGTAGAATACATGGGTGCTAACATTGCTACCATGCTGGACATTCCACAAAAATTAGAAGGTCCAGGATACGCCCTAAGAAACATTATGGTGAACCACGTGGTCGCTACCACTTTGAAAAACACCATGCAGTCTGCTGCTCTATCAAGTATCTTAGAACAAGCAGCTATGTTTGAAATGGGTGATGCTGTAGGAGCATTTGAAAGAATGCACTTATTAGGATTAGCTTACCAAGGTATGAACGCAGACAATGTAGTATATGATCTGGTCAAATCTAACGGTGCTGAAGGTACTGTAGGATCTGTAATTGCAGATATAGTAGACAGAGCTGCTGAAGACGGCGTTATAGGTGTAGAAAAAGATCTAAATGGATTCAAAGTATACGGAACCGACGACTTAGCTAAATGGAACGCTTATGCTGCAGCTGGTGTAATGGCCGCTACCATGGTAAACCAAGGTGCTGCTCGTGCTGCTCAAGGTGTATCATCCACTCTATTATACTACAACGATTCAATTGAATTCGAAACTGGATTACCAAGCGTAGACTTCGGTAGAACCGAAGGTGTAGCTGTAGGATTCTCTTTCTTCAGTCACTCTATATACGGTGGTGGAGGTCCTGGTATCTTCAACGGAAACCACATCGTAACTAGACACAGTAAAGGGTTTGCTATACCTTGTGTAGCTGCTGCAATGTCTCTTGACGCAGGTACCCAGATGTTCTCCCCTGAAGCAACTTCTGGACTAATCAAAGAAGTGTTCAGCCAAGTGGACGAATTCCGAGAACCACTTAAATATGTCGTTGAGGCAGCTGCCGACATAAAAGGCGACATTTAAATAATCTCACTATTTTCTGGGGGCTTACTAACTAATGGATATGGAAATTTTTCCGCATAGGCTTTTAGGAGCAGATACAACGGAAAGACTATGGAATGACATTTATGATATTAAACTATCAAAAAAATGCTTATTCGTAGACAAAGACTCCCTCCAGCAAATGCCAAGCATCCGACATAAGAGAAATCTATGTCAAAGGAGAGAAAATTGATTTGCTAGTGAAGACGGATGAATTCTTTTAAATTGATTTAGAAGAACCATTATTGATTTACTAACGATAGAATATATTAAAAACACAATTGGGAATTTTAAGATGATTGGCAAATGCACCCACGTTGTAGACTGTAGGGAAACAATGGGGATGGGTGAAGGAGGCGGAATAGCTCAAAGGGGTACTTTTGCTGAGTGCGGTAGTGAAATACTGGCTGTGGCCATGTCCCCCGGAAGGCGACATATTACTAAGCCCGTTTGTGAAATAACATTTGCTCTAAGGGAAGCAAATTTAATGACTAGTACTCTGGTGTTAAATGCAGGAGCAGGAGTTCCTCAGGATGCTCCAAGTTCTGGTGCAGGAAGTCTTTTTGGCTTAACTCCTAAGGAGATTGAGCAAATGAAAAGACACAAGGTTCTGGTGGTTCATCTGGGTGGTGTGAAATCTCATATTATATATAAAGCCCGACTGATACTGCGGAATGTTGATAAACCTTGCGTCATTATTTGTGAATACCCGGTTGACTTTGAAGATTTTGCAAAAATAGGTGTTAAAACTAGATTAGTGATGCCTGAAAACCCCAAAACTAAAGGAAAAATAGTTGATATTGTTAGTGGCGTAATACGAGGAGAAACTTGTCCCCAAGAAAA
>DAWK01000033.1 GCA_002509745.1 Methanobacteriaceae archaeon UBA349
AGATACTTAGGAGGATGGCAAATGAAAATGTATTACGAAAAAGACGTGGACACTGGAGTCCTCGCAGATAAAACTATCGCAGTTATAGGATATGGAAGTCAAGGAATGGCTCAATCTCGAAATATGGCCGACAGTGGATTAAAAGTCGTAGTTGGTCTAAGAGAAGGAGGAACTTCATGGAAAACTGCTGTTGCAGATGGAATGGATGTAATGAGTGTAGAAGATGCTGCCAAAGCTGCGGACATCATTCACATACTTATTCCTGATGAAATCCAAGGATCAGTTTATGATAAATCCATTAAGCCATATCTAGAAGAAGGTAACACTGTATCTTTCTCACATGGATACAACATCCACTATGGATACATCAACGTCCCTGAAGGTGTAAATGTAACCATGAGTGCCCCTAAAGGGCCTGGAGCTATGGTTCGCCGTACTTACCTGGAAGGATTTGGGATTCCTGGATTAGTTGCTGTGGAAATTGATGCTACTGGAGATGCTAAACAACAAGCATTAGCTATGGGTAAAGGATGCGGTTTAGCCCGAGCTGGAATACTAGAAACCACCTTTAAAGAAGAAACCGAAACTGACCTCTTTGGAGAACAAGCTGTTCTCTGTGGAGGAGTAACTGAACTTATTAAAGCCGGTTTTAAAACTCTGGTAGATGGTGGATACCAGCCAGAAGTGGCCTACTTTGAAACCTGTCACGAATTAAAACTTATTGTAGATTTAATCTATGAAAAAGGGTTCAGTGGAATGTGGCATGATGTAAGTAACACTGCCGAGTTCGGAGGATTAACCAGAAGATCCCGAGTAATTAATCCAGATGCTCAAAAAGAAATGGCTGAAATCCTCAAAGAGATCCAGGAAGGAAAATTCGCCAAAGAATGGGCCTTAGAAAATCAAGCAGGTGGACCTATGCTCAAGCGAATGCGGGACATGGAAGATGAACTGCAAATCGAAGAAGTAGGTTCTAAACTCCGAAAACTCTGCGGATTACAGAAATAAGGTGATATCCTTGGTATTCGTGGGCATGGACCACGGCACCACTGGTGTCTCCTTTACCATCCTTTTTTCGTCGTCAAAAGAAGAAAAGGAAGAAAAAAACTCTGTTGAACACTTTAAAATTAGCAGAGAAGATATTTCTCAAGGCAGAATTTCTGCCATAGATGAACTGGCAAAAAGAGTAGATTTGGATTCTATTGACCTCATGGCCATTACCTACGCCATGGGCGATGGCCTTAATACCATAAAACCTCTGAAAAAAGTTAAAAACCGAGGTATTTTGTCTATAAATGGTGCTGGGAAAGTTACGGGTGGTGGAACCGCCGTTTATGAGGAAATAGAGAAATCTGGTATTCCAACATTACTTATTCCAGGTTTACATAATAAAACCCCATGTATTGATCGGAGATTTTCAGCAGCTTATTCTCACCATGCCAGTGCTGAAAAGGTTTCTATAACCTACAATGCTTATCTCGAAACCGGGTGGGAAAATATGGTTGTGGCTGATATCAGCTCTAACTCAGTAAGCATGCTGGTGCAGAATGGTAAAATAGTAGGGGCTATTGATGCGTGTTTAGGTGCTATGGGAGTAATTCATGGCCCTCTTGATTTAGAAATGTTGAGAGACATTGATGAAGGTAAAAAAACTGCCAATGAATGTTTTTCACATGCAGGTGCTGTTAAAATCGCAGATATAGATACTAAAGTATCCCGGGCCAAGGATGAACTACTTTTATTGGCTCAAAATGGTGACGATCAAGCTATTCTGGCATTAGATACCATGATGATGACCATTGCCATGGAAATATGGGGTTTAATAGGCATTGCAAATAAAGTAGAAGGAATAGTTCTGACCGGATCTATGGGTGCTATGGAAGAACCTATTAACTTTTATGGTCTTTTAAAAGAATATTTAGAAGGTGTAGTTCCAGTAGTAAGGATTCCTCCCACATCTGGTTCCATGGGGAGTGCTCAGATCGCCAGGGACATTTATCAAGGTAAAAAAAATATTTTAGGAGTCAAAGTAGACGATTCTATTTAATCGCATTAATATTTAAGGCCTTATTAATTTAATGCAGATTCAATCCATCTACATTAAATTAAAAAAATTTTTATTTTAAAATTCAAAAATATCAGGATAAAAAATTTATAATAACTATATTTTTAGAAATAAATTTAAAAAAATCAATAAAATATATTCTATAAACTAATATTAATTTTAACTATCTTTAATGGCCATAAAAGCAATTTTACCGCCTTTAATAAATTTTAAGCCATTTTCAGTTATTAGAACTGTGTTAAGATAATTATCAAGAGTTACGACTTTTCCTTCATCTTCTTCCCGGTTTTTTAAACTTACAACCACTTCTTTGTCTTTAAATCTTAAAAATTGTTTATTAACTTGAAAATCGTAATCTTCCTGTGCCATTCTAATCAACTCATATATTAATTATCTTAAAATAATTGTGTTTCTATCAATATCTAATATTTTTTATAACATTCTCATCCTATATTAATTCTTCTAGAACTTTAAATAAGAAATGTGAGATAATAAGTGATTAAATAGAAAAATCATAATAAATATAAATATTTCCATAGGACTTAAAATTTTATTTTCTAATAAAAAATATAGAAACGATTAATATATTTAAATAAACAGATATTGAGCTAATTAATATTCCTAAAATATTATTAAATAAAAAATCCCCGGAAGTAAGAAAATGCCCGTAAACCAATTAGAAACAAATCTCGAGGCCATAACAGTAACATTAGCCCATCTGGAAAAAGAAAACTGCTGCAATGAGGAAATTTTAGAAGAACTCCGAAAAGAAAGAGATCGTTTATTAAAAGAGTTAAATATTAAATAAATTCTTAAAATAGCTTTTTTCAGTTAGCAATAATTAATTCATCAACATTTTATTAAATAAATTATTTTTAAATCTAAAAATCAATATATTTGATTTATAACTGATTATTAATTTTTATTGATAGATTTTAATTATTTTTAAATTATATTAAGAAGCTCTCGGCCAGTACATTATTATAAAAACCCCAATCAATGCCAGAGAAGCTCCAATAATATCAAATCTATCTGGAATGAATTTATCAACTTGCCAGGCCCATAAAAGAGACATTACAATGAATATTCCACCATAGGCCGCATAAACTCTTCCAAAGCTTGCTGGTTGCAGCGTAGGAATTATTCCATACAAAACAAGAATTATAGCACCTAATACAGCTAATTCTGGTCCTTTTCCTTCTCGAAGCCAGAGCCAGATTAAATATCCTCCTCCAATTTCACATAATCCGGCTAAGACAAAGAACAAAAGGGATTTGAATATTTCCATGAAAAATCATTGATTCAAATATTATTTATAAATTTTCAATCATTCACTAAAAATAAATTCTATATTGAAAAATTAAGGAAAATAAAATGGAATTTTTTATTGATAGAACTTATGATAGAGCAGTTATGTTCAATCCCATGTTATTTTTAAAAGCACTATGAGTGCCCCTAGCTGAGTTAAATTTATTGTTAAAACAGGTACTCCCATTCCAGGTCCGCGGAATCCTTCTCTTATAAGCAAAAATGTTATAAATATTGTATTTTGGAGGATTAACAGCATTACAAACACTAAAAGTCCCAATGTAAATTGTGATTTTAATCTCAAGTAGCTTTTCAAGTAAACATAAAGCATTAGCAATAAAACTGCTATGTTAATTGCTCCCACTAAAACAGCCAGCATGGCCAATCCAGGATCATCTACTGGGAATTCTTTCTCAAAATGACCTC
>DAWK01000003.1 GCA_002509745.1 Methanobacteriaceae archaeon UBA349
GTCGATATTTAGAATTACATTTAGTGCATCTTACCTTCTGCCGGGAAAAGGCCCGGGTATTTCCCATCATATCTGGCAAAAAGTGAGAAGTGAGTACTCCTTCCACCACTCCTCTTTGATCCACGGCCCTTATCCTCTCAGCAATTTGAATTTGAGCCTCTACCTTTTCTTTCATAGTAGGTAAGGTTTTATAGAGACATACTTTTGGTCCGGCATGAATACTGGAAGTATTATGGGAAAACATTATTCCTTCATATTGGCCCGGAGTACCCAACCGATTTTTCACATTATCTATTAAATCCAGAACATCAGAAGGTTTGGCATGTTCTTGAGCCTTTTGATAGAACTCTAAGGGGAATGATTCCATAGCATCAATATTGTGCGATTCATCATCTATTTCTTCAGGATCTATACGGGAAGATAGAACCAGTGGAGCATCCATACTTCCTCCCCGAGTGCTGGGCAAGTATGATTTAGAGAAATTCAATAAAGCATCCATTAAAAGCATGATAGAATCTTCATCACTGTCACAGTTTCTCCGCTTAGCAGAATGGAAGAAAGGATGAGCATAACAGGCCGCAGCCTTGGTAAATCCAACCACACGACCCAATACTCCGGCAGAGGTGTGAGGGGCCAGCCCAACAACTAGATGGCCAACCAGTTCTTTGCTTTGTTTTACATTGTAAAAACGTTCCAGCCCGTAAAAATTCGCTAAAAGGTCATCAATAAAACCAGCCACTCCTAGAAGATACTGGCCACAGTGTTCAGATACTACTACATCCTGAACCTTTAATTCTAATATTTGGTCTTCTTCTTCCAGTGCCACCCCATAGCAGTCTTTTTCATATCCCATTTCCTTTAATTTCGCAACATCTACTCCCACTTCTTTAGGAGTGAAATGAGTTAAAGGCAGATCAGTGGAATCATGACGTATAGTAGCATCTTTAAAGGTGAAAACTTCGTTTTTAGCCCTTAAAATTCCTTTTTCCAAAGGTTCTGGGAACTTATCCTCGGATATCATCCCTATAACTCCTTTTATTTCATCCATCTTACGTACACCCACATTTTCCGAGGCTTTTTTAAGAAGTCCAGCTATATTAATCTTCTTCTTTCCAGGTTGGGCCAGCTCAGTAGGTGACCCACAATGAGGACATATAGATTGGAATGAACTTATTTGACATTCGGTACATTTAGAACGGGCCAGTTCTACAGTTATACTACCTTTTTTAGCAGCTTCCACAATATTTCGGCGAGTTCCACCATTATTGCCAATAGGGAAAAGGGAATGAGGTGCTGGTTTCATTTTCCGTTCTTTGGTTTTTTCCGGCCTTCCCACCCTGGTTCCAATATAGGTAGGGGCTTGGGCCATAATTTCCACTGGAGCAGCTTCATTAACTGCTTTTAATGTATTTTCCAGGGTTTCATCCAATGGATTTGGAAGAGTTTTAATCAACACGTAGGCCTCTTCAGGAGCAATAATCACTTGAGAGTCCATCATAATATGAGGAACACCAATGACTTCTAGAATCCTTTTTTGAGGAGACATATCTAGTTTTAATTCATCTCCATTATGGTATTCATCAATTTTAGTAAATATCCATTCACGTAGTAGATTTAAATCTTTTATAGATACATCATGATAAAAGTAAGTGTATTCCGGATGCAAAGGTACTTCATAGTCTTCTGATATCTTAAATGCTTCCTCAGCAGTTATTTTTTTCATTAGCAGCGTTTTTAAATCTAGGGGATCTTTTTGCAGGTCGTATTTTTCAGCAGATTCAATGGTTTTAACCCACCATTCTTCACACCAGGCCGAAGGTAGTAAAACATGGTTATTTCTTAAAAATTCACCGAAAGCCACCAGCATATCGCCCAAAAATAAAACCTCATCTACTTGAGGCCTTAATTTACGTGCTTCTGCCGTAGTGGATATTTTAATTACATTTCCATTTTTTAATTTAACAATAGGTCCATCTATGGTATCCACCGGAACCACACAGGTACCTTTTCCAGGTCTTTCTATTTTCATCTGAGTTCCTACTGCCAGAAACTCTAGAAGTTCCATAGTGGCCGGGCTGACACCCATTGCCGCCAGCCCAGTATTTCGAGATCTTCCATATCTAAGTCGGAATGCTCCTTTCTCTGAAGGATTGGCCAGCACCGGTCTTCCACCAATAATATCCTGAATATACTTATAATCTGCTTTGATCTCGGTTTCTTCATCGTCTTTTTTAGCTGGTGCTTTTGAAAATTGTGCTAACCAATCCCAACCTTCTAAATTCAATATTTTGGCATATTTAAGTACTTTAGGTGCTTTCTGAATAATACCTTCCACCATAGCCAGTAAAGCCCCGCCCCGTATGTTATTGGTTTCTACTCGCTCCAAGTCCCGGTGGGATACTTCAATTTTATCAGTAGGTTCCCCAGTAACTTCTACAGGGATACTACGGGCGGCTAAACGTACTTCGTCAGGTTTAGGAGAATATTGTAGATTAGTTACTTCTGATTCATATAATTCCACTTCTTCCACATATCGTTCTATTTCAGCATCAATAGGTACATAAGGAGCTAAATCAATAGCCCATCGAATATAATCTCCTATTAAAACTGCTAGAGCCGCCGCAGTACCTCCTGCACTTCTAATTGGACCGGCAAAGTAAACTGCAAAATAATTACTACGGTCAAAATTCTGTTTAATTCTTACTTTGGCTATTCCTTCCAGTGGTGCAGCCACCACTCCTTCCGTAAGAATGGCCAGAGCCGTACGAAGAGCCTGGTCAGCCATAACTTCCCTCTGGGCCAGTTCATCCTCTTTACTGTTTTCGTCCAAGGGGGCTGACGCAATCTCGGCAGCTATTTTGAATGCTGCTTCCTCCCGGCTGGATTTTTCTTCCAGAAATTTAATTCTCTCTGCAATGCCTTCTGGACCTACCAGCCCCTCTACTCTTTCAGCTAAATCCTTGGCCAGAGGTATTTCTGTTTCAGTTTCCACATCTAGCCCCTTTGAGCGAGCCTCACCTGCTATTTTGTAGAGTTTTTTGGTTTCTGATTCTAATTCTTCGAAATAGTCCATTAACATCCCTTTGAGTTTGATTATAAGTATTTAAGTTATTATTAAGCCTTTTTAAAAAATAAAAAATATAAATATAATTGCAAGTTTTGCTTTAAAATATTATTGTACAAACAGATATTTAATGATTTTTTTAAACGCAAAAATTCTTTAAACGAAAATAATTATAAATTATTAATTAATAATTTTATTAAACATTTAAAAACAAATAATCATTAACTATTTAACAGTATAAATTTCATAATTAATTAAACAGAGAATTAAAATTACATTTATATATTATCATCGGTGATATTATGGGAAAAAAAGATAAAAAAAGCCTTCCACCAAGTGGTGCCGGGCTGGTAAGATACTTTGAAGATGAAACAAGAGGCCCTAAGATGAGTCCAGAGCAAGTAGTTGCTATGACCATTATTCTGGCTATTTTCTGTCTGGCTCTTCGTTTTTCAACTAGTTAAACAGATCAAATTTAAACATATAAATAATTAAATTTATTTTTAAGGTCTATTTTTTATTGCATTTTAAAATTAATATAGTTAGATTTATTTGAATTATAAACTACGGAGTGATTTTTATGGCTATTCACCCTATTGAATTTCGTTATGGAACTCCTGAAATGAAAAGCGTTTGGGAATCTGAAAATAAACTACAAAAAATGCTGGATATTGAATCTGCCCTGGCCCAGGCCGAAGCTGAGATGGGAATGATTCCTACCGAATATGCGGTAGAAATAAAAAAAAAAGCTAATACTCAAATCGTAACTCTGGAAAGAGTGAATGAAATAGAAAGGGCAACTAATCACGACATTGCTTCTATTGTAAAGGCCTTAGCTGAACAGTGCGAAGGGGATGCTGGAGAATATGTCCATTTTGGGGCTACTTCCAATGATATCGTTGACAGTTCTAACTCACTCTTATTTAAAGAATCCATGAAAATTCTAAGAGAAAAAATGGTTAGATTTACCCAGCTTCTTTTAAAATTAGCTGATGAAAACAAAGAAAACGTTTGTATAGGTCGAACTCACGGCCAACACGCATTGCCTACTACTTATGGTATGAAATTTGCCTTGTGGGCTGATGAAATGCATCGCCAAATCGAAAGGCTCGATTTCTGTCAAAAACGTCTATGTGTGGGTATGATGACTGGTGCCGTGGGAACCACTGCTGCTCTGGGTGAAGAAGGTCTGCAAATACACGAGAAAGTATCTGAAATTTTAGGCCTGGAAGCAGTTTCCATATCTAACCAAGTTGTTCAAAGGGACAATCATGCAGAATTCATGATGGTCATGGCCAATCTGGCCACTACCCTGGATAAAATAGCTCTGGAAGTAAGAAATCTGCAAAGAACTGAGATAATGGAATTGGGAGAAAACTTCGACCCTGAAAAACAGGTGGGAAGTAGTACCATGCCTCATAAAATGAACCCTATCACTGCTGAGAGAATTTGTGGTGTTTCAAGAGTGGTTAGATCCTATGTAGTAGCGGCCATGGAAAATAATCCATTATGGCATGAGCGGGATTTGACAAATTCTTCCTGTGAGCGAATAATCTTCCCTGAGGCATGTATCTTAACCGATTACATACTTAATCTCTCTCTAAAACTGATGGGAAATTTGGTTTTCTATCCTGAAAACATTGAAAATAACCTTAATTTAACCAATGGTTTAATTATGGCCGAACGATTAATGGCCGAGCTTACTCGGAAGGGAATGGGCCGCCAAACTGCTTATGGATTAGTTAGAGAGTGTGCCATAAAAGCTAATAAAGAACAAAAGCTTTTATCAGATGTTATCCTGGCCAGAAGTGAATTAGAAGGTTACTTGACTCCAGAAGATGTGGAAGAAATTATGGACCCTCACACTTACATTGGCTCTGCTGTTTTAAGTGTGGAAAAAATAATTAAGCTCTCTGAAGACTGGTTTTAAATATTTAGACTTTAAAAATTCTAAATATATTTAAAAAAAGTTTTTAAGTTTAATTAATGTTTTTTTCTTTTTAAAGCCTTTTTAATCTATTAATTTCTATTTTTTAGCATTTTCCTTGATTTTTATTTTTTACTAATTCTAATTACAAAATTGTACATTTTATTAAATAAATATAAAAGTTAATTAACCTCTTCCAACAGAATAATTGACAGTACCTGGGAGGTGCTTTTAAATGAGTGACATGAAAGAATTAAAATCTATAAAAATTGTCCCTTATACACTCATGAATTCTTCTTTGAGTGCCGTATGGGGCCTATTGTTTGCAATAATATTGTTGATATTTGCTGGAGCATTTTCAGCAGTGCTACCATCCGAATTGTCTTCATTTTCCGGATTCTTGTTAGGTCTGGGCGTAGCAGGGCTAGTTGTATTTCCAGTTGGTTCGTTCCTTTTAAGTATAACACAGTCTTTCCTTTATGCGCTAATTTATAATTTAATGGTCCCTAAATTAGGTGGGATACAAATAGAATTAGCCGACATGAAAGAAATCACCAAAGCTGGAGTTATTCCCTTTGCATTAATAGTCGCCGCAGTAACCGCTGTTTTCCAGTTTGTAATCCAGCTGGTATTTGTTCCTCTACAATACTTATCTATAGGGTTTATTGGGTCTATGGTCAAAACCATTGCCGCCACAACTAACAGTACTATGCCTGTAGCATCCATGGGATCTTTAGGAGGATTTAGTGCATTGGGGGCTATTTTAAACATTATTTTAACTCCAATAATAACCTTCATAATGGTTTTCATTGGAGCAGTTATTTTAGCCGCGCTTTACAACTTACTTGCACCTAAATTAGGTGGAATAAAAATAGGATTAAGTGAAAAAGCTCACGGATTCTTAGGAATTGAAAGTATCAGTCCAGTAGCATTAGGTCTTATTGGTGGAGCTATAGCCGCAGTTTTTGGAATTATTATTGGAATATTATTCTTAATAATTCTAGCAATAGCAGGTTCTGCCCTAGCTGGTTTAGTATTGCTATTTGTTTATGCTATAGGTGGATTTATAGTAATATTCATTGCCTACGCATTAACTGCAGTGTTCTATAACTTCCTAGCACCTAAAATCGGCGGATTCGAAATAAAATTAGAATAATTAGAATAAATTTCTAATATTTTTTATTTCTAATTCTTATATTTTTTTATTTTTACATTAAAAAGATTCAAAATAAATATTTTTAGATTAAACTATTTTTAAGAAATTTTTTTAAAAGTGAATTATAAAATATAATTAAACCAACATTAAATTGTTAATTAATATTTATTAGTCAATATGCTTGTAAAAATTAAAAAAATTAGTAATAATAAAATATCAAAAAGTTATTTTTGAATTAAAAAAGCCATTTAGGATTGTATTCAACGTCCTTGACTCCATTGACACAAACTAGAGAACCAATGGGTCGTTTAATTCCATGGTGAGTAACTGCTACCACATCATAATTAACCCAGTTTCCATAATCCCTACCTTTAATCTGGAGCCAAACATGGCCATACCATTGTTTATCCCCACATTTAACTCTTCCATGTGCATAACGGACATCATATCCCATGTCTTCCAGAACTGGGCGTATAAGCTGAGCATAGTCCGTACAATTAATTCCTAAACCTTTTCTAAGACGAGTTAGGGCCATTTTATTGTCAAATTTATCATTATAATAGTACTTATATTCCCCATGATTAGCTATGGCTTTATAAAGATCTTTAGCATCGTTAAATTTTTTATCAAGCGCTTCTTCCAATTTTATCCAAGAAGCAGATTTTTTTCGGCCCAATGAAGGTTTTACTATTTCCATATCTTCATCTAATCGGACTGATTTCGGATTCCTGCCTTTGCTTTTTATAAAAAGATCTACTCTTCGCATCATGTCTTCATACTGTCTTTTGCCTATTTTAGAACCATTTAAAGTAACATATTTAGGTTTTCTGCCCCTTTCCATTTGAAATTGCATTATACGAATGCTCATGTCCTGGTAATCTTTATAAGATATGATCATTGAATCCCCTCACAGGTGGTTAAGCCACATCTTCTTCAATTTCAGATTCTTCTTCCAGTATTTTCTCTTTATTTTCAGTTTTAGGCTTTATTTCACTTTTAAGGCCAGATTCACTCTCTAATTTTGGTTCTGGTTGTTCAGTGGTAGTTTTAACGGCTTTTTCTGCTTCATCACTTGATTTTTCTGATTCTGACGAAGCCTTACTCAAACCCTTATGAGATATAAATCCAGCTATGCCGCCAGCTGCAGCTGCAGCTATCTCATTTTGGCCTTTATACATCCCCATGAGAGAAATTAGTGTCAAACATAATATTGCTACTGTTTCTACCGCCACTATATATACATTACTAGGATTTGCCATTTTATCGCCCCTGATATCAATAATAAAGTAATAAATTAACTTACATGTGTAAATTAGATTAATATAAAAATTTAAATGTCATTAAATATTTAATTGTGCTTATTTTTCTGTGTATTTCTCAGGATTATCTTCAAATGTTTTTTTACATCCCGGAGCGCAGAAATAATATTTTTTCCCTTCATATTCACTCACAAATTTGGCCGATTTCTCGTCCACTTCCATGTTGCATATAGGATCTACTGCCATTTTTACACCATATAATAGTATATTTAAAAAAGTATTAAAGTTTTTATATTAATAGACCATGTTTTTTGAAAAAATTTAAATTTCCCATGAAATTTATAAATAGATTAAAAATTAATTAGTTTTAAATTAATTAAAAATACTATAAAAATAAAATAAGTTTTCTATTATCAAATTAAAAAGATAGATGATAATTAAATAAGTAGTTCTATTAAATCCTAATTTAATAGAAGCTACCTACAAATATATTAATCATCTGTATTTTTAGAAGTCATGGCAAGCTTCTTAGCATCAGGAACATATCCTTTTAACAGTAAAGATAAGGAAACCACTGTAACCGAACTCAGAGCCATGGCCAAACCTGCGTATTCGGGCCTAAATGTTATTCCAAAGCTTGGATAAAGTAATCCAGCTGCAACTGGAATCAGAATAATGTTATATGCAAAAGCCCAGAAAATATTAAGCTTAATTCTACCCATGACCTTTTTTGAAAGCTGTATACTCGCGACAGCATCTATAGGTTCGTTATTTATGAGAACAATTTCTCCACTTTCTATGGCCACATCAGTACCACTACCAATAGCAATTCCTACATCGGCCTGGGCCAGTGCTGGAGCATCGTTAATTCCGTCACCAATAAAAGCCACTTTTTTACCTTCAGATTGAATTTTAGAAACTTCTTGGGCTTTTTCATAAGGCAGAACCTCCGAAAGAACCTTACTAATTCCAATCTGATTGGCTACTGCTTGAGCTGTTTTTGAATTATCCCCGGTGATCATTACTGTTTCCAATCCCATATTATTGAATTCCCGAATCGCTAATGCCGTAGTTTTCTTAATGGTGTCCGCCACCGCAATTAAGCCTATTATTTTATGGTTTTGACCTATGATTATAGTGGTTTTTCCATCATTTTCCAAATTAGAAAGTGATTCTTCCGCTTTAATGTCCAGAACAATATCTTTATCAGCAAAAAGAGCACGGTTCCCAATTAAAATTTCATGATTATCTACCTTAGCAATTACTCCTTTTCCACCAATGGTATCAAATTTTGTAGTTTCTTTTAATTCCATACCTTCCTGGCGAGATTTAATTAGAATGGCTTCTGCAATAGGGTGCTGAGAATTACGTTCCACACTGGCCGCCCAGAGAAGAACTTCTTCTTCAGTCACACTATTTCCATCACTTTCATTAAATACCACAATATCAGTCACTTCAGGACTTCCCTGGGTCAAAGTGCCTGTTTTATCAAAGATAACCGTGTTTATTTGTTCTGATACCTCCAGGGATTCTCCTTCCTTAATTAAAATTCCCAATTCGGCTCCTCTTCCAATTCCCACCGTGACTGCCGTGGGAGTGGCCAGTCCTAAAGCACAGGGGCAGGCCACCACCAGAATAGAAATTAATACTGTAAGGCCAAAGAGTAAGGTAGAGCCCATTAAGAAGTACCACACTACAAATGACACTATGGCTACTGTAAGTACAGTAGGAATAAAATAAGTCACTGCTTTATCAGCAATCCTCTGAACCGGTGGTTTTGAACCTTGAGCCTGATCTACCAGACTTATGATCTGGGATAAAACTGTATCTTTACCTATCCTAGTAGTTTTGAATTTTAAAACACCATTTTTATTAAGGGTTCCTCCTACCACTTCTTTTCCTTTATTTTTGAAGACAGGGATCGGTTCACCAGTGATCATTGATTCATCCACGTAGCTTTCACCATCAAAAACCTTACCATCCGCTGGTATCTTTTCACCAGGTTTTACCAGGATTAAATCACCTAACTGGATATCCTGGATTGGAACTTCCCTTTCTTCACCATCCTGAATCAAAATAGCATTCTGGGGCTGCAGGCCAATTAATTTTTTTATGGCCGTAGAAGTCCTACCCTTGGCCCGGGCTTCCAGATACCTTCCCAGAGTTAAAAAGGCCGCCAGCATTAAAGCAGTCTCATAGAACATAAATTCCGGAGTTAGTATTATATTGAAAGTGCCCAGTAAACTGGAAACAAAAGCCACCCCAATACCCAGCGAATACATCACATCCATGTCCAGGGTTCGGTTTTGCAGTGCCCGGGAAGCCGCAGAGAAAATAGGGTAACTTACATAGATAAAGGGAATAATAGAAACTACCAGCATGAAATAAGGCATGTAAAAAGGTGCAGGAATCCCTAAAAGCATCATGGCCATTAAAGGGAGAGATACTCCAAAACCTACAATAATCCGGTACTTTTTAGATCTCAAATCTTTCTGGCGTATTTCTTCCTCCAATTCCTGACTTTCTTCCCCTTCTAAACCCAGAAATTGATATCCTAAATCTTCAATAGCATTTTTCATGTCCTCAATAGAAACCTGGTCATTTTTATAAGTCACATAGGCCTTTTCAGCACCCAGATTGACCGTTACTTCACTTATTCCATCGAGTTTAGTTAATACATCTTCAATGGCCTTAACACAGATGGCACAAGTCATTCCGCCTATTTTTAGAACGGCCTTGTCCTTTAGTACCACATAACCTGCATCTTCCACCGCTTTTTCCATCTGCCCCACACCCAGCTTTTCCGGGTCGTATTCTATGGTGGCTTTTTCCGTGGCCAGATTCACTTGAGCTTCCTGTACTCCTTCCAAATTATCCAAAGATTTTTCAATTTTAATGGCACAGGACGCACATCCCATTCCAGATATTTTAATATCAGTCTTCTTTTTGGGTTTTTCTGGCATTTTTAGTCTCCACAAGATTTGAACATGAATTAAATCATTCAAATTATAATTTAGTTAATATATGTAAATTATTTTTTATCAATAAGCTCACCATATTACTCATATGCTTCAGTATTACCATAATATACACCCATAATGAGTTTACAGCATAAGCTCGCGAATATGAATATAATAATATTCATAGTATTTGTTATCCATTAAACATCCATTTTAAATGTTTTTCGAAACTAATTATTCATTTCTCTATCTTCAAAAACCTCGAATTAAAAGCCACTATAATAGTACTAAGTGACATTAATATAACTCCTGCTGCAGGGGTTAAAAGAATTCCGAAACTATAGAGAACTCCAGCTGCAATGGGAATTGCAAAAATGTTATATCCTGCTCCCCATGCTAGATTTTCGAACATTTTTTTGTAGGTTGATTTAGCAAGCTTTATTATGTAAACCGCATCAAGAGGATTGCTTCTTACCAGAACAACATCACCAGCTTCAATAGCTACATCAGTGCCTGCCCCGATGGCAATACCCACATCAGCTTGTACAAGTGCCGGAGCATCATTAATACCATCTCCAGTCATAGCAACTATTAAACCTTCAGATTGGATTTCTCGTACTTTTTCAGCCTTTTCTTGAGGTAATACCTCAGCATAATATTTATCAAGCCCTATTTCTTTGGATACCCATTCTGCAACCTCTTTTCTATCCCCAGTGATCATTATGCACTGGATTCCCATACCTTTGAATTTTTTTATGGCTTCTCTGGACTCTTCCCGTATAATATCTGCTAGTGCAATTGCACCTTTAAGTTCTCCTTCAATAAGTAAAAAAACAATTGTTTTTCCCTCAGATAAGAGATTATCTACCTTTTCATTAGAAATATTTATTTTAAGTTCCTTTAAATATCCCGGACTTACTACCTCAACATTTTTTGTATTGATTTTACCCTGAATACCCTTTCCCGGGATTGATTTAAAGTCCTCAACATCAAAAGTTTCTTTTGAGGAGTTAACAACTCCTTTGGCAATTGGATGCTCGGAATAAGATTCAAGAGATGCAGCATATTTTAAAATATCATTTTCACCATATACGCTGCTTAAAGGGACAATATCAGTCACACCAAACTTTCCTTCAGTTAGGGTACCTGTTTTATCAAATATGACGGCGTCAATAGCTCGTGATCTTTCAAAAGACGCACGATTTCTTATTAAAAGTCCATTTCGTGCGGATAAAGATGTTGAGACTGCAACAACCAGAGGTACTGCAAGACCCAGTGCATGAGGGCAAGCAATAACCATTACTGTAACCGCTCTCTCAAGAGCAAATTCAAATCCAAAATTTGAAACTCCCAGCCATACTAAGAGCGTTATAAATCCGCCAGATAATGCTATTATTGTAAGCCCTGTTGCAAAACGGTCTGCCAAGTTTTGTGTCTTTGATTTGCTGGCTTGTGCTTCCTCAACCAGAGTTATGACTTTTGAAAGGAAGGAATCCTTTCCTGTTTTTTTAATTTCCACCGTAATGGATCCCTCTCCATTAATGGATCCACCTATGACTTCTGCACCAATTTCCTTAAATAACGGTTCTGATTCACCAGTAAGCATCGATTCGTCAATAGAAGTGCTTCCCATTATAATTTCGCCATCTACAGGGACTTTTTCCCCAGGTTTAATGACTACTTGGTCTCCTACAACCAGTTCATTTAAAGGGATGTCTATTATACTTCCATCAGGTATTATTTTATGGGCGCTTGATGGCATGAGTTTTACAAGTTCTTCAAGTGCTCTGGAAGCTCCCATCACTGATCTCATCTCCAACCAGTGCCCTATAAGCATAATGTCAATTAATGTTGCAAGTTCCCAGAAAAATACTTCACCCATAAGGCCAAAAACCACCGCACTGCTGTAAAGATAGGCACTGGTAATAGCAACCGAAATTAGCATATCCATTCCAGGTGCTCTGGATTTAATTTCATTAAAAAATCCTTTAAAAAATGGGTAACCACCATAAAAATAAACTATCGATGATAAGACAAAAAGAAGGTATAAATCTCCCGTGAATCGTATCGAGTCACCTAAACCAACTAATCCTTGGATAGTAGGTGATAAAATAAGAATAGGAATACTTATAATCAATGAAATCCAGAATCGTTTTTTTAAATCCTCTATCATACTAGAATGGATGTGTTCTCCTTCCATCCTATGTTTTTCATTTAGTTGCCCTTTGCATACAACACATTTACCGTTTTCACCTTCTTCATGCGCCCCATGTTCCATTTCATGTTCATCGCTGTGATTCAATTTTTATCCCACCCCAAGATTAAGATTATTTACTAATGATTTATTTTAACATTTTAGATACAAATAGTGCCAAAAACAGTCATGAACTTGTCAATTATCTCAACATTACTAAAAACTGCTTTTAAAAGTATATTTGGTAATAAAACGTTTATATTATCCGTTGTTTCTTCTAAGTGTATCATTATTAAAGAAATTAAGTGCATTAAGATATTCTGAAGTTTTCCAAAATCAACAATATAAAACTCTCCACCCCACTTAAGCACCCTGAAAACTTTTCTAAAAGCACTAACTCCATTTAACTCCAGAAACTTATAACTTGTACCCCTGTGTACTTCTTATAATCTTTTTAATTACAGCTCAGAGCCATCATTTGTAATTATTCTGGCTTTCTATCGCAAATATTCCATCTACTAAAGTCTCAAAATACGATGGGTAGAATTAATTTCAGTTTTTTTGTGGGTTTTTCAGCCATTTTTATTCACCAAATGATTGTGAGTAAAAATATAAACTATATAATTAATTATGTGGCCTTTGCATTAAATTGTTTTTTATCAATACATCAAAATTTGGAAATTAAAAAGAAAGAAATATGTAGTAATTAGCGAATAATATTAGTATCAAATAAAAGGAGGTGAAAATGTGGTAAACGCGATACTTGCAGCAATTGCATCTTTTATAATTCCGGGATTAGGTCAATTATTAGCTGGAGATGCTAAAAAAGGAATAATCTTCTTTGTAGTAGCAGTGATTCTAGGGATCCTAGTCACATCCATTAGTAGTTTTATAGGTATTTTATCATTAGTATTTGCTATATACGCAGCTTACGATGCTTATCAAATGGCATCAGTATAGTTAATTAGTAAAATATTGATATTTCTAATATACTTTGAACCTAAGAAGAAATATTTTCTCCTTTTTTTATTTTTTTATAAAAAAATTATAAATTATTAATTTAAAATATTTTTAAAGGTCTTACCATCTTTTATTACCATTAAAATATTTTTATTATCAGCTAAAGAAGCAATATGGTCCAGTGGATCCTTTTTTAGCACCACAATATCTGCTAGTTTTCCCTTCTCTAGAGTTCCCACTTTATCCTGCCACCCCATACATTCCGCCGCTTTTTTAGTACCGGCCTGAATAGCTTCCATAGGTTCCATACCCATATCGCATAAATAATCTAATTCTAAGAGATTAATTCCATGTTCAACCACACCACAGTCTGTTCCAGCGACCATTTTAACTCCTAGCTCATAGGCCATTTGCATGTTTTCTTTATGGACTTTAGCTATTTCAATAGCTCCCTTACGGCTGTATTCGGGAAGTTCACCAGCTAAGGCTTTTTTGAGATTTAAGTTAATGACCACAAAAGTAGGTACTAAATAAGTGCCGGCCTGGGCCATCATTTGACAGGCTTCTTTATCAGCGTAAGTTCCGTGTTCAATGGAATAAATTCCAGCCTTAACTGCATTTTTTATACCTTCTGAACCATGGGCATGGGCCATTACTTTTATTCCTCCCCTGAATTTTGCCTCTTCTACTACAACCTTCAATTCATCCACGGTGAATTGGGTGAATTCTGGCCGGTCATTGGCACTCATAACACCCCCAGTTACCATGACCTTTAGAACATCCGCTCCAGCTCTTAAAACCTCTCTTGATCTTTTTCTTACCTCATCTGGGCCGTCACAAATGCTCTCTGGATGTCCAGGATAGGAAATTTTCATGTCAAATCCTGAATTTAAATTAAAATCAAAGTGGCCCCCACTAATAGATAATGGCATTACACTAATTTGCATACGGGGCGCGGGAAATAATCCTTGCTCACTGGCCATTTTTACTCCAATATCTGCCAATCCAGCATCCCTAACACTGGTTACACCGGCTTCCAGAGTCAATTTCATGTTTTCCAAGGCCTGATAGAAGTGCAGGGCCAGGGGATTGTACATAGTATCTTCCATTCTGAATCCATTGGACATTAAATGAGTGTGAGTATCAATAAATCCAGGCAAGATAAATGAACCATCCACATCAATGATTTGACATTTTTCTGGAGGTTTAATAGAATTCTGGGGGCCAATATCCGTTATAATATTGTTTTCAACTAAAATAGCTCCATTTTGAAGTGGCTCATTTCCATTTCCAGAAATTATGGTTCCATTGATGATGAGTAATGATTTCATGTCGATTACTTCCTTAAAATTATGATAGTTACTAACCTTTCTTTATATCTCTCATGGTTATTGATTTTTTCCTTGAAGGAATATTTATGGATAATTCAAACCAAAATTTGGCCTTAGATTCAAAAAGAAAAAAATATATGGAATATTAAATAAACTAATTATCACATTAAAATTAAAAAGGGGTGAAAAAATGGATATAAACTGGAAAGCCGTTATTATTGGATTTATATTAGCGATTGTCTTAAGTTTCATATTAGGTGCAATCCTCGGAACTTGGGGAGCAATCTTAGGATATTTATTAGCAACTACATATGTTGGTTACTCTATTGGCGGAGAATGGATGAATGGAGCCATTCATGGAGCTCTTGTAGGAGTTATTGCCGGGATTATAGTACTATTATTAGTTCTTATACTTGGAGCCGTCATTGGAGGAGCCGCAGGTCTCACTATGCTAGGCGCAGGATTACTAATGTCAATTGTTTACATTGTACTCTATGCTATAGTAGGAGGCATTGGTGGAGCCATCGGTGTTTTTGTAGCCGAAAGATAATATAACTTTTTTTATTTTTTTAATTCTTATAAATATAATTAAATAAAATTAGTAAATAAAAATTACCTATTCTTTTCAAATATTATTTTTAAATAAACTATTCCATTATCCTGCAGCTTAATCCTTTGCCAATAATTATATGGAATTGTAGAATAATAAAAATATTGTATAAATAATGGTTATTATAAATTAATATAATATATTTAAACTTACTTAATAGGAGTTAAACAAATGGATTCATCTGAAAATGAAAATTTTCTCCCTTTTAATTGGAAAGCAATAGTTATTGGTATTGTATTAACTTTAGTATTGGGATTAATTTTAAGTTATTTATCAAGGGCTTTAAATTTCAATGCAATTGGACTTATAGGCGTAGGGTTCGTCCCACTTTTAATTGGAGGTATTCTAACAGGATATTTAGCTAAAGGTCATCCTATGAATGGCGCTATTCATGGTGGAATTGTAGGGGCCGTTATCTGGCTAATTTACGTTTTATACATTCTTTACCTAAATCAAAGCATTATTCTCCAAATTGTGCAAAGTCTGGCCATGTCACTAATTGGAAATGCTTGTATAGGTATCCTTGGTGGAACAATTGGTTCTTTAATCATGATAGGTCAAATGAAAATAAAAAATAGAAATGAATAAGTGTTTAAAATGACTGATTGGAAAGCCATAATTTTAGGATCATTAATTACCGCCTCATTAACTCTAGCATTAGGCCTTGCAATATTTCCATTGTTCTTTTTGGGACCATTACTAGGTGGTTTTGCTACGATTTATCTTATTACAGAAGGAAAGCCAGATGGGGCCCTTAATGGAGCATTAGCTGGAGTTATTGGTGGTTTAATAATTGGAATTTTATCACTATTAGGGCTGGGAATAATAACTGCATTTATAGGCCTCCTATCAGCCAGTTTAGGAAATTTAGCTGGATTTATTAGTGCATTACTTGGAATACTTTTAACCATCGTCCTGATACTTATAACTGGAGTTTTAGGAGCCATAGGTGGCGTTCTGGCCGAAGCTAACATGAATAACTAAAAATTCTAATAAATATATAAATTTATTAAATAATATTCATTAAATTCTCTTTTTTATTTAATTTTAAACTTAAAAAAAAAAAATTCCCATTTTTTACTGTGATGATAAAAAAATTGATTTAATTAATGGATTAAAATATTCTTATTTCTTTTTCAGTCGTATCCACTTCTATTTCCATTCCAGAAGATACCATATCCATTATATTTCCTTCAATATTATCTACCATAGGTATTTCAGCCATTATAGCACCAGTAGCAATTATTGGTTCTGCTTTAAGACAGATTATGGCCTTAGGTGCTGTTTTACTTTTGGCCATCTGGAAAATAACATAAGAACCCACTGTGGATCCTTTTCCCCCCGGGATAATTAAAATTTTGTCTTTGATGTTTTTTCCATTAAGTTCGTGCTTGGAATCAATAACTTGACCAGTATGGGGATCTACTCCACCCAAAAAACTTATAGGTTCACTGCTAACTAAAGCTTCGCCTTTGGCCTGGCCTTTTGAAATGGTTCGACATTTTAAAGTCTTCATAATATACATTCTCCCCCTCAAACTTTAGATAATTATAATAAGATTATAAATTTCATTATAACCTTTAAATATGTGTATTAACGCCCTAAATCATGAATAAATCAAGGTGGTTATTAAATAGCTCCGCCCTTCATAACCTCTCTTAATACTGCTGTTGCATAGCATCCCTTAGGTATTGAAAATTCAGTTAAAACACCTTCATCAGTGGCTTTAGCCGATACATCCCAAATTTTAAATCTTATGGCCCTTCTTAAACCATGACTACCTAATCTTGGCATTTTAGGACATATAAATTCTTCTAAAGATACTTTTTCTTCATCTAAAACAGCTTTTTCCATTTCACCCACGTTTCCTCCAGCTAAAGGAACCTTACTACCATAAAGGGGTGCAGTAGGATGGGCCTGGAAGCTATCCATCATTTCTTGGAGTTCTTCTGGAGAAGAATCATGAATCAAGTGTTCTTCATTATCAATGACAATATCTCCTTCCACAAATTGATTTATGCCCATAGCCGTTCTCTCACTAACTGCTTTATTAAATAAAAAGGACTGATAAGCGTGTACAAACATTCTACTAAGCGGTTTGGGTAAACTAAGTAAAGCTTTACGATATGAATCATCATCCAATGTTTCTTTCTTCCTTTGCTCTTTTAAAAGGGCCCTAAGCATCATTCTTTCATATCTCATACCCGTAGGCATTAATTCATAGGATTCTTCAAGTTTACCTTCATCATAAGCCGTTCTAGCCACTTTTATCCACTCTGGTTCCTCAGAATGTGGATTTCCAATATAAGCACCCACTGTTTTGGCCAGATTATTTGCAACCAGGGCCTTACCCACCAGATGAGTGTTACTGCGTGGTTTTCCAAATCTTTGCCAACCATAATAGTTAGGAGTTCCCACTTCTTCCAGTTTTTTTAAGGCATTTTGAGCTACAAAAGCAGCAGATTCTGGATCTTCAATTTCCCGAATCAGAATTCGGAATTTATTTCCAATAAGCTGGCCAATTCTGAGTTTTTTCTGATTTTGAGTGATTTTAAGAAATTCCACGTTGTGAAACTGATCTTTAATCTCTTCAATTTGTTCTGGCTCAAAATTACTAATGCACAGCCATTGGCGAGTTACTGCCTTTTTATCTTTCATGCCTGCAAAGCCCATTCTTTTACGGTCCAGATGAAGATCTCTGGCCATGTCTAGAACCACATCCAAGGTATTTCGGCCTACTTTCTCTATCCAAATCCAAGTATTAGGGCCCTCACCACTAGGGACCGTTTCTGGAATTTCTTCCACATAAAAATCCTCGTATTTTGTTCTAATTCGTCCGCCGATACCTTCAGTATCTGTAATATAAGTTTCAGCATTAAGCATTAAATTTCCTCAAGTTTATAGAATTTTTATAGTTTTATTATTAAATATTTGTTAAATTTAAATTGAATTTTAAATCAGTTATTTATAGAATTAATAGGGCCTTAAGGTATAAAAAAAGTTAGGAATAAAAATAATTTCCATCAATCATGATTAAATAATTAATAGGCTGACTTGAAAAAATAAAAAATAAATTGTTTTCAGCATATTAACGCCGATCAACTATTCTTTTTGGCCTTCCCTTAATTTTATAAAATTCTAAATCCCCCGGGCCTTCAAAATTAAATAAAACATCGAATGATCCATCCTGGTAAGCTTCTTTAAGTCCTGTTTTGTACTGGAAGAATGATTTGAGGAAATTTTCTTTTATTAAGTCCTGGTCACAGTTATTTATACTTTCACATTCCATACGGACCCTCATGGTCACTTCACCTTCATCTTCATTTCCATAAATAAATGCCTCATACTCTCCCGTGAGATAATCCATGTTTTCTCTTTGGAATACTCCTGCTTCCACATCAACCCGGTTAAAAGGTGAACCAGCTACCCAAAATGTTTCTGCCTCCCTCTGTGGATTCAAAATACGCATGTGAGTTCGGCCACAGGCACATTTATCCCGGGAAACAACCACCGAAGTATCATCAGTGTCATAATTAAGTAATAGAGTACCGGTTTTTCCACCTTCTGGTAAAAGAGTAGTTAAAACAATTCTACCGCATTCACCATCCTCTGTAAATTCCTTTAGCAAAGGATCATAGACATCCAGATGTACCATATCCTCTGGGACGTGCAAACCCACTTTTTTACTGCATTCCCCACACATAGTACCTTCAGTACTCCCATAGGTATTGTAAATATTCACTCCCCAAATTTCTTCCACATATTTCCTTGCTTCTTCAGAAAAACTCTCACCGCCAGCAATAAGTCGCTGAATGCTTGAATCCTGGGGTTCCAATCCTTCAGATTTCATTCTTCGGGCCAGTCTCAGGAGTTTGAATATGCTGGCCACTATTCCTGTAGGTTCATAATTTTGAATAATCCTCACTGGAAATGTGCATTTACCTTCAGGTATTATGGTCATTCCCATTTTTTGGGCAGCCAGAGTCATGGTATTGGCCCCCACATTCATCCCATAGGATGCACAGACTACAATACGGTCTCCTGGGCCAAATCCCTGGGAAGTGAATGATCTGGCGTATTTCTCAGAGTACCTTTTCCAGTCCTCCCACGTTAAAAAGAATGATTTAGGCCGACCGCTGGTACCACTGGTCTCGTGAATGGTGTAAATATCCTTCCAATTACCGCATTTGAATTCGAATTTTTCTGTTTCAGGAGGTTGATGACTCCTCATGCTTTTTCCAGTTATTATAGGCAGTTCCTGAAGGTCCTCATGAGTTGTAATATCTGAAACAGTTATATTGTTTCTCTTAAACCATTTATTATAAAAAGGAGAATTATCATAGGCATATCGGACCGTATATTTTATACGCGCTTCAACTAAGCCGTCCAGATCACCTCGATCCATTGTTTCAATTTCCGGGTTGAAATAAGAAGTCATGGCCTCACCATCCTGAATATTTATTGGTTTTATATTTGTTTTTAGAGGGTTATAGAGTTAGTGATTTATAATAATTTTATAATAAAATAAGTTTGGTCCAATAACATTAAAGATATTTGAAATATTCCGTCGATTATGGAATTTAGGAGATTAATGGCGGTAAATATAATAATTAATCCATAAAAAAACAGAAAATATGAATATCATGACAAAAACGCAATAAAGAATCCAATATACATCATAAAGATATATTGATTTAAATAAGTAAATATAAATCAATGTTACGCCTTGTAATACTAAAATAGGAGTTATATAAACATAATACAATTTATGGTCCAGATTCTTGATCTTAAATATAGATGCTATGAATACCATTATTAATCCAAAAATAAGAAACAGATAAATTAAATTTTTAGAACTTATTAATAGGAGCAATAAAAGTGCAATTAATGCTCCAGTATGTATAAACAATTTATTTTTCTCTTTCATCTCTTAGCATTGTAGTGATAACAAAAGATCAATTAATAATATAAGAATCATGTTTAAACAAGATAGTGCCCTGACCGGGACTTGAACCCGGGTTATAGGATCCGCAATCCTAAGTGATATCCACTACACTATCAGGGCAAATACAAAACAGTAAGTAAGTGTTTCAAGTGTCAGATTTGAAACCTATAAGTAGTTGATTTTTTTTATATTTAAGTGTTTTTCAGTTTTGTTGTTCATAATTTTATATTTTCAATTAATAAGGCTGAAAAACATTTTTAAAAGGTTACAACTAGAATTTTCACATTTAAATTTCTAAATATTTTATTATTTCCATTTTAATTTTGTTTTTTAGCTCTTCTGAAAGTTTAAAAGATCTTCCCCTATCATACATGGTGCTCATGCCAAAACAAGGGTCTTCAAATGTTTTTCCTTGAAAAATAAATGATGATTTGTAACGTGGAATGAAATGCCAGTGCAAGTGGGGCGTGGGAGGATCCTGAAGGTAAGATGAATTCATTAAACAAGCCCAGTTGAACATGGTGGCCTTAAATGCTTTTTTAACTGCGTGTTCAAGTTTTTGAACTGTATTGGATAAATCAGCCCATTCATCAGGATTTAAACCTGAGAGTTCTGTTTCATCTCTTTTGAGGGCCACCACACATGTTCCCAGGTTCCTCTGGTCAGGGGCCAGGATTATTAGCCAGTATGTTGTCTCACCAATGAGATCACCAAACTTATGATCCTTTAATTTTTCAAAATACTCACATTCCATTTGAACACTTCATTCATTAGAGTAATTGATCCAGTAAAATATTTAGATATTTTTTATTTTCTAAATTGCTCTTCCGATTAAGTTATTTCCATAAATATAATTGAAAAGTGTAATTTCCACAGTGTCTGATGGCCGAATGAATATTCTTAGCATTCTCCATTTTTTCATTAGCAGCTATGGTAGTTCCATTTAATTGTTGGGTCTCGGTAAAATTGTATTTCGTTCCAGGAACTGTTTTATTAAGGAAATCGGATACAATAAGGCCAGAAGAGGCCACCGCATCCTTACTGTTATTTTGGGATAAAAGATGAATGGTAATCTCCGTTAAAATAGTCTGATTATCCCCATATGCGGGATTAGTGGCCATGGTCTCCATAATATCCTGAACATCTTGTTCTGGATTAATTTCCTGAGAAAAAGAAGGCATGGGAGTATTAGTTACATTCAAAACTGCAGAAATTAAAATAAAGATTATTAAAAGGCCAAAAATGGCATCAGCCGTGGCCAAGAAACCTTTTTGATCCATATAATCTCTCCAGCCAATTTTCCTAATCGCCCCTTATGGCCTTGACCACCCGGTTTTTCTTTTCAATGGAATCTATAGCAGCTTTCTCAACCTTATATTTCATTTTCTCAAAGTCTTCCGGGGTAGTGTCCCCTACTAACTTCTTAATTTTAGTATAAGCCGCTTCTCTAAACAATGGAATCAACTCTTCTGTGGAACCATCTGCTTTTATCATACGAGCAATTCCCGTATCATCTACCTTTCCAATTTCCATGATTTTTACTCCCACATCAGATATGGCCTTTTTAACATCTTCAGCCACATCTTTAGGAGCTATTATCATAAGAGAATCCACAGAAACACCTAATGGATCTATATCTAAATTTTCAAGCATTTCCAAAACATTAGGATTAATCATTTTCCAGATTTTTTCCTGATAAAATTCTAATCCCAGACCCGTTGTGGTAGCAATCTCATGAGCATCTCCCCGAAGGCCACCATTAGTTACATCCGTCATAGCATGGACTTTGGGGAGCAGACCTGCTTTGATAATAGCTTCTGAAGCCTGAATAAAGTTAATATCCATGGTCTCCCACACCACATCGAATAGGCCGTGGTATAGGGCAGTGGTAGTAATAGTTCCCCCTCCTGATCCTTCAGTTAAAAGAATAACATCACCTGCTTCTGCTCTTTTTCGAGCAGTTGGTGCATGCTGTGATACACCAATGGAACCCACTGCACTTACCAAACGGTCACCTAAAACCATGTCCCCGCCGACCCGGAGAGTGCTGCCCGCCACAATAGGCACATCAATCAATTCCGAAACGGTTGCTACTCCCGCCATGAAATCAAAGAGTTTTCCCACATCTCCATCATCAGCCAGATGCAAATCACATATAATGGCCACCGGTTCAGATCCCATGACACATACATCCCTTAAAGAAGCTCGGGCCACATGGAATCCTCCTAGGAATGGATATTCACTGAGTCGGGAGTGTATTCCATCTACAGCCGTGGTAATATAAACGTCTTCACCTTTGGTAGAGGTTTTAATTACTCCTCCATCATCCTGAGCTGTGGGATTTATAAAAGAATTAGTTTGAGTACTGGATACGATTTCCGCGATTTTTCGATGGACAAAAAAGTCTCCTGCCCCTCGAGAACCTACACCCATTTCTCCCATGGCCACATCGGCGCTGTGAAATCCAATTATTTCTTTTAAAAATTCATCTTCCTGATTTTGAATTTTTAAGGTATTTTGAACTTCATCCACAACTGCTGAAGCCAATTTAAGAGCATTTTCCTTATCAATATCTTTAAATTCCATTATTCTATCTGAAAGCACATCTTCTATAATATTTTGATCCTCTTCAGCAATTCTTCTGCGCACAAAGCCCTCGATGTCCATTTAATCACCCAATTATTCTAAAATTTAAATAAGATACAAATTATTTTAGAAAGTTGTTATTATATTTATAGTAATACTATATATAATTTTTATGATAATTATATTTTCCTAATTTTTTTAAAGAGCATAAAGAAAATTTATAAATCATTTTAAAAGATCTACAAAATTCTTTAAGATTTTTAATCCGACTTCCCCACTTTTCTCTGGATGGAATTGAGTGGCAAATACATTATCCCTGCAAAAAACAGCCGGCACGTCCATTCCATAAGAAGTAGTGGCTGAAACAACTTCCTCATTGTCAGGGTGAGCATAAAATGAGTGTACAAAATAAAAATACTCTTTTCCGATGCCTTCCAAAATAGCACACTCTCTCTTTATATTTAGCTGGTTCCAGCCCATATGAGGTATTTTTTGACCCGGTGGCAACCTTATAACATTACCCGGAAATATATCCAGACCTTTAATACCCGGACTCTCTTCACTTCCACTTAGAAGAAGTTGTAGGCCCAAACAAATGCCTAAAAACGGTTTGCCTTCTTCGATGTGATTCAAAATTACTTCATGATACTTTTGAAGGTTTCCCATGGCACTACCAAACGCACCAACCCCCGGCAATATTAATGCATCTGCATCAAGCATTTTTTGAGGATCCTGAGTTATTTCAGGTTCCACACCAACTTTAAGAAATCCATTACGAATACTTTTCAGGTTTCCACTGCCATAATTAATAATAGTTACCATTTGATCCCCTATAATCATTATTTAGATTTATATAAATTAAAAATATCTAAATTAGAATTTTAAGTAAAATAATAAAATATATAAAAAAAATTAAAAGTTATCGAGTATAGAAGTCATTGACCCGAACCGTATCATCCAGATGAGGAGTAGATACTTCATGAAGAACTGTATTTTCCATGGCCACTATAGAATGTGGTTCTTCTGGCTCGATACGGATGGTATCATTAGTTCCAAAGTATTCTTTCTTGTTTTCAAACTCAATATATCCTGCACCAGATACAATGTACATGGTTTCATCTTTCTGTTCGTGATAATGGAAAGAAGTTTTGTAACCTTCCCGAATAAATAATTCCTTGGTAAGGTACTTTTCGGTGTTTATAAGGACTTTTTCATATCCCCAAGGCTTGTCTTCCCGATTTTGATATTCTTTTTGTATTTCTTCCAGTTCTTTAGAAGTATCAATGGCCATCCAGAACAGTCCGTCTTCTTTGTAGTAACCTAACTGATTTTCCTTGGCCATCATAGGGAACAATGTTTTCTCAATATCTCCCACGTCAAAATCGCCAAAATCAAGAGGTCCCTTGGCAAAATAAACTCCAGCATTTATATAATATTCCAAAACGGGTTTTTCCTTAAAGGCCACCAAACGATCCCCGCTGACTTCTACAATACCATAAGGTGATTTCATTTTGGTGATGAAAATGGATAAAGGATAATCAGACTGTTCCCCTAAATGAATCATTTTTTTAATGTTTAAATCAGCAACTACATCCCCATTACGAATAATACATTGCTTATTGCTATCAATAGCTTCCATTCCAAGTTTTATGGCATTTAATGTTCCTAATGGTTCAGATTCTTCCACATATTCAATTTGAACACCTTTATATTCCTCACCATATCTTTCCTGGATTTTATCACTTAAAAATCCAGTTAAAAGATACACTTGATCCACACCAGCATTTTTAAAGTCAAAAAGCTGTTTATCAAGTATGGTGTATCCTTCCTTCATTTCAATTAAAGGTTTAGGAATTCTCTCAGTAATAGGACGTAGACGTTTTCCAAAACCGCCACAAAGAATCATACCAACTGTTTTACTCATTTTATCACCCAAATAATATTAATATATAAATTGAGCTCATTAGATTTATTAATCTCAATAAGCACACTATAATTTTATTTACTATTTTCTATTTCAATAGCATATCTCATCAATATTCCGCTTTATAAAAACTGGAATAAATATATTGTCACGATAAATATTTTTTATGCTATTTTTATTCTCAACAATCAAATTCAGTCCGATCTAATGGATTTGTGAATTGTATCTCCAAAATCAGATTTTACTATTACACTTGTTCCCAGAGTTTTAGAATGAGCATCTAATTCAGCCACCACATGAGAGTATCCCAGCCTTCTAAGGGGTTCAACTATTCTAGGACCATCCGTAACTGCCACCGATTCTATATTTAACTCTTCAATAGGTAGAGCATGTGGAACTCCAGCTATAACTGCAAATTCTATGTTTTCATCTTTTAATATTTCCGCAGCAGCCTGGGCAGTGATAGGATATTCATCCAGGCCACCAGTGATGTAATCCACCTTAATTCCAGCATCTGAAAGCTCATTTTTAATATTTTCAGCATGCTGTCTAATTCTAGGAAGTCCAATATTATGATCAAGGTTGGCCACTACTAGAGGCATATTATCCGGGTTTATTTCCGCGTAAGGAAGTTTCATCACATCCGCAAACAAGTAAGAAGTTTCTTTTTTAGCATTTAAAACCATAGCCACTTTTTTACCACTTTTAAGTGCATTTGTAAGTTTTAAAGCGATTTTTTCATGATTATCACCAAAAGATGGAGCTATATATTCTCCCTGAGCCATTCCCCTGGTTTTTTCAATTTCAGTGGCCATTCTAAGCATTTTTACTTGCCTTTCTGCTTCTTCTGGAGGAATAATCCCTGCCAGGACTGCAGCTTCCAGAACAATTATGGCTCCTTCAGTATTATCTCCTTCACCAAATCCCCCGTGCGATTCTACAGGTAAAACTAGGGCAGGTATATTGGCTTGAGTTATAGCTTCTTTAAGATCTTCTCCAATTATCATGCTGGCACAGGTACCGACTATTCCCACTAATTTTGGAGAGAACATTTCGTCTGCTTTTTTAAGAACTTCTTCCAGTTTCTCACTGGCCCCGAAAATAAAATCATTCTCGGACATGGCCGTGGTCAGTACTCGAACACCATCGCTTTCCAGAAGCCTCCCTGTTCTAAAACAGCAGCCATGAGGGCCATGGAGAATTACAACGTCAGCATTAAGGTCTCTCAATGTATAAAGGGAAGCGGCAATGGGACTTGGTCTTGGATGCAAAAATTTCACCTCTTAATTAATATAATGATTATGTATAACATATGGTAGATTAAAATATGAAATATAATTTATATACTACATTTTATATGAATAAAACTTTAAATTTAGTCTATTATAAAATATTTCAAGCATATAAATATGTAAAGAATATTTGGAATGGTAATCAATATAAATTTATCAATTAATAATCAAATAAATTCTTAAGTTAATTCTTAAAACAAGAGGATAATAATGAAATTAAAAAATAGAAGAATAATGCTTATTTTTATTGTTATTCTTTTTACTACATCTATTTTTATTTTAAGTAATTTAAATATCCTTTTGGGCCATTATAATGATTCAAATACTTATGAATATCAAATGAATCTTCCTAGTAACCCATATATGCTTCATGAGTATTTAAATCCTATAAATAATAAACGCATTTTTAATCCTGGCCAGAACCCTCCAAATACCAATTGGACGTGTCCCGCTGGAAAAGTAATAAAATTTGGGCCATTTGGAAATAAAAGCTCCCCAATTAAAATTGCCTACATAATAGGTGTTCACCCAGCAGAAGAAGAATCACATAAGGCCATTTATAATTCTATTTTAAAAAATCAGGACAATTTAAAATACTGTTACTATATTTATAAAGTCGAGGTAAATGCCAGTAATGATTATAATAAAAACCGTTATTATGGACAATTATTGGCTTATAAATATGCAGTAAGTGATATAGAGAAAAATAAGTTTGGTATGGTAGTGGATGTGCATTCCAACCAGGGAAAATATGAAGAAAAGACTTTTATTTTCACTGCTATTCCCAATAATGAATCACTATTGGTCGCACATTTTCTGGTTAAAAATTTGCCGGGTTTAAGCTATTACATACCTCCTCGATCTAATGAACCTACCAGTGCCCCATATATAAGTGAGCCACTGATAAAAAACGGCACACCAATCATTGTTTATGAAACTTACCGTTATGAAGCATTTAATCTTACTGAAAAAAAGGCCCAAGACTTCATAATGGTTTTAGATAATTTTAATTTCTATAATTAATATATTATCTACAATTAATAGTTTATAATGATTAAGTAGAATAATTTAGGCCCCAAATACACTAAATTAATTAGGAAACCCATTCATGCAAATAAAAGAATTAATTGAAGGAATATTTTTGGAGAGACCCAATAGATTTACTGTCCTTTTCCAAGACCGTAGCGATTCTAAAGATGCTGATCCTAAATTAGCACATCTTAGAGATCCTGGGAGATTGAAAGAGCTACTTCATCCAGGAATTAAGCTAATTCTTAGAAAAGCAGCCGATAACCCCAAAAGAAAAACAAAGTTTGATGTTATAGGTGTTTTTAAAGATAATTTATGGGTTTTGATAAATTCTGGATTCCATAGTTATCTGGCGGCAGAGTTAATTGAATCTGGGCGGGTTGATGAATTTAAAGGATTTTCCATTGAAAGAAGAGAGTACACATTTGGAAAGAGTCGTTTAGACTTTTTATTAAAGCCTATTGATGATTCAATACCTGATGTGAAAAAAATGCTGGTGGAAGTGAAAGGATGTACCTTAGTTGAAGATGAATGGGCCCGTTTTCCAGATGCACCAACTATTAGAGGGAAAAAACATGTGGAAGAACTTATATCTGCCCTAGATAAAGGATTTGAATCTTCAGTACTATTTTTAATTCTCAAAGAAGATGCGAAAGTATTTTCTCCAAACAATGATACAGATCCGGATTTTTCTAGAGCACTACAAAAAGCTCAGGAAAAGGGAGTTAATATCATACCTTTTGTGTTTAAAACTGAAAATATTAATGGAAGTCTGTTTATTAAGCCACTGCAAAAGATTAATGTTGATTTTAAGAATATTATGGATAAAATTAAAGAATAAAGACTAAGAATATAAATTAATTAATTGAGTAGATTGTTTAATTAAAATAATTAGAAAAATTAAGTTTAATTTTGGCCAGATAATATTAATTAAAATAATTTAAAAATATTGATTTTTTTAGAATAAAAATGAAATCATGTCCTAAGGCATGTTTCCAGTTTTGTAAATTCTTCAGGTTTTCCTACTCCTAAAATTATATCTCCTTCTTTAATTATAAATTCCCTAGGAGGGTCAATAATAAGATCTCCTTCTTCACCTACTCCTAATACAACCACACCTGTTTTCTCGTGGATATCAGCTTCTAAAAGGGTTTGGCCAATTAATGAACAGTTAAAATGTACTTCAACTTCTTTCATTTCTCTATTACTGTGCTCTGCTAGGACTTCCTGAACAAACATGGCCTCGTATCCATCCTGGATACTTTTATACATTAAACGACCCGAAATTACAAATGGGGAAATCACTTGGCTGGCCCCGGCCAGTTTTATCTGTTCAATGTTCTCATATCGCTGAGCTTCAGCAATAATTCTAACCTCTTTGTCCAGTTTTCTTATGCCCAGAATACAGTGAATAGTATGAGAATCAGATTCCATGTCCACTATTATGGATTTAGCTCCTTTTACATTGGCCTTTTCGAGATCTTTCATTCTGGTTGGGTCTCCATGTACGAAATTAGCCTTATTTTTAAGAACTTTTTTTCGCACATCTTCATCTTCATCTATGACAAATACCTCGAAATCTTTTCCAATCTCTTTTATGCATTCCATGGTACTTTCGGTCCAGCCGCAAATTACCACATGATTTGATCTTTCCACATTAACAAGCCCCATTAATCTCAATTGCTGTCTTTTAACCAGGAACTCTAATAAAGTCTCCACAGCCAGAGCAAAAGTTCCTATTCCAAATATAATTACCGTAATAGTAAAATACATTCCTAAAGCAGTCTTTGGACTGAAATCACCATACCCCACCGTACCGATAGTAACAAAAGTCCAGTAAAGAGATTCTGTCCATGTTACACCCTCTATTAAATGAAATCCAATAGTACCATAGGCAACAACCGCCAGAACCAGCGTTAAAATTTTAGTTACTGGTAATTTAATAACTTTAGGAAAATTTTTCTTGATAATTTGTAGTATTACAACCATAAAACTACCTTTTTATTTTTAAAGTAATAAAAATGTGAATAATAAAAAATAAAGGTTATTTAGACCCTATTTCTTTAAAAATGCAAACCATACCACTGCAGCTACTGCCAGGAGTATTATGACTATTATAAGTAGGATAATCCACCATGGAAATCCTGAGTCTGAACCATCATCCGTACCATCATCGTCATCCCCGTCAGCTTTCTTGATCGCTTTTGAGCTACTTGATGAACTGGAACCACCACGGCTTCCTCCACCGCCTTTAACTTCTGGACTAATTTTCTCAGAAGATGCAGATAATTTAAAATCAGAATCAAAATTATCACTAGTTGAAAATTCAGCAGCAAAAGCACATCCGGGAGCCACTAAAAGGCCCACCATCAAAAATATTGTTGAAATACCAAATAAAGTTCTCATGTTTAACCCCCGATAATCGGAATTTTTATAACAAAATTTCTATATTCTTTAAAACATATAAATAAATTGAAAAAATTTTGATGTTGATTAATTATTTAAAGATGATTTATCAATTAAAAAGAACTAATAAACATTAGATTTGAAATTAAAGAATACCTAAATGCAATTAATTAAAAATGTGTTTTGATTATATGAAAGAAAAAACACCTAAAGCATTGGAATTTATGCAAAAAATACAGCGCACCATGACCAAATATCGTGGTAAAGTCAGTAATTCTGAGTTTAATGCCTCAGATTTTGAATTACTTCCTGTAGAAATTATAATTCCAGATTTAGATCCTTTATTTCATGATTATCGCATTGTTAATCTTTCAGATATCCATCTAGGCCAGTGGATAACCCCCCACCATTTAGAAGGAATTGTGGAACTAGTAAATCAGCAAAATCCTGATATTATAACTATAACTGGTGATTTTGTCTCCTATATTCTCGATGAAGTCGAAAAACCCCTGGAAAGGCTATTAAAACTTCTATATCCCAAAGATATTTCTCTGGCCGTCTTAGGTAATCACGACCACTGGCTTGGTGCAGATAGAATAAGAAACATTCTACAAAATTGTGATATAACTGATGTCAGTAACGATGTTTTCACCTTGAAAAGAGCATCAGCTGATAATAATGCAGTTTTACACATTGCTGGAGTGGATAGTGTCATGCTAGGCAAGCATCGTCTTGATCTGGTTATGGAAAAGATTCCTTCAGAAGGACCAGCCATATTATTAGCCCATGAACCTGACTTTGCAGATGTGAGTTCCATAACTGGGCGATTTGGCCTTCAAATTTCGGGACACTCCCATGGAGGCCAATTCATTATTCCCGGACTGGGAACTATGATTAGAGGCCCTCATTTTATTAAATACCCATTAGGGAAGTACCAAGTAGGAGACATGATCCAGTACACCAGCAGAGGATTAGGAACCAATGTTTTCTGGTTTAGAATTAACTGTCCCCCCGAAATAACTATTTTTCATCTTAAAAGTCCCGAGGTAGATGATGAACAAGTCAGACAAGAATAATATTAAAAATAGCCAGGCCACTGCAAGCCATTCCCCTGAGGGCAAAAAATCTCTTAAAAGTTATTATGATCCAAAAAGGCCATCTTTAGTCAGCTTTTTAGTTCGTACCATTATTCTATGGATAGGAGAAGTTTTAGGGTTTATTTTAATAGCTCACCTGTCAGTTGGCCTTAGCATAGATAACTGGGTTACCGCAGCAGCAGTGGTAGGTATTTTAGGAATTATAAATGCACTTTTCTGGCCAATTCTATCGAGGATTTTTCTTCCATTCCTAGTTTATACAATAGGAATTGGTTCTCTCATAATCAATGGAATTTTAATATGGCTAATAAGTAATGTTGTTCCTGGAATCACTATCGAAGGATGGGCCTTAATCCTTACTCCTTTAGGAATGGCATTTATTACCACTATTCTATCTGCAATCATAACTTTAGATGATGATACTTCTTATTATAGGGCTGTTTTGAGAAGAAATATAAAAAATAAATCCAAAAATCCTAAAAATTATCCAGGAGTTCTTTTTTTAGAAATTGATGGTCTTTCTGAAGAAATTTTAAAAGAAGCTATTGAACTCGGGCACATGCCCACCTTGGCCAGATGGATAGAAGATGGAATTCATAAAATTATCCCTTGGGAAACCGATCTCTCCAGCCAAACCGGAGCCAGCCAGGCCGGAATATTGCATGGCAATAACAAAAACCTTCCGGCATTTCGCTGGGTGGAAAAGATAAATAAAAATAAAATAATGGTTTCTACCGGCCTTTCTGACGCATCAATCATAGAAAAGCGTATTTCCAATGGTAAAGGCCTTATGGCTGAAAATGGAGCCAGCCGCTCTAATTTATTTTCTGGTGATGCAGAAGACGTTATATTTACTTACAGTAAGTTAAAAAATCTTAAAAAATTCTACAATTCGACCTGGTATTATTTTTATTCTAGTCCGTCTAATTTCGCCCGTATTGTGATTTTGTTCTTCTTTGATGCCTTTTTAGAAATTGGTTCCCAGTTAGTTCACTGGATTAAAGATATTAATCCCCGCTTAAGAAGAGGATTCGTCTATGCCTTCGTAAGAGCAGGTGCGAATGTTTTATTAAGAGAAATAACCACCCAGACACTTATTGGTGATATGTTAGCTTCAGATATTGATGTGGCTTATTCCACATACTTAGGATACGACGAAATTGCTCATCACTCTGGGGTGAGGGATTTTGATGCATTTTATGCCCTTAAAGGACTGGACCGGCAATTTAAGAGGCTGGAGAATGCTGCAAGATATACTAAAAGAAACTATTATTTCGTGATCCAATCTGATCACGGGCAGACCAATGGCGCTACATTTAAACAAAGATATAATATGAGTTTAGAAGATTTAGTGAGAACATTACTCCCCTTAGAAATTAATATTTACAGTGAACTATCCTCCAATGAAGACCACTTTTCTCAAGCATTTACCTCCCCATTAGAGACTGGAAAAAAATATGTGAGAGAAAAAAAGGATTATGCAACTGATAAAAGTAGAGGTGCTGTGGACAATACCTTGGAGAATATTAAAAATAGTCCTCTGGGTAAAGGGAAGGTTTTAGAATATATTCAAAATTATGAAGTCTCTCAAAATCAATCACCAACAACTGCTGAAGAAGCAGAAGTTATTGTCCTAGCTTCTGGAAATTTAGGCCTAATTTATCTAACTAAATGGGAAGAAAGATTGACTTACGAAGATATAACTAGAATATTTCCAGATTTAATCCCCGGATTGGTGCAGCACGATGGGATAGGATTTATAATGGTCCAATCCCACGAATTAGGTCCATTAGCCATTGGAAAAGAAGGAATTTATTATTTAAATCAAAACAAAGTGGAAGGAAAAAATCCACTGGCAAACTTCGGTGCGAGTTCAGCTAAACACCTATTGCGAAGTGATAAATTCGAATATGCCCCTGATATCTGGGTAAACAGCTTTTATGATCCTGAAAAGAATGAAGTAGCTGCTTTTGAAGAGTTAATTGGAAGTCACGGAGGTTTAGGTGGAGGACAATCCAAACCATTTATTATGTGTCCCTCCCATTGGAAATTAGAAGAAGATAAAATTATAGGTGCTGAACATCTACATAGGATTTTAAAAGATAAAATAAATCAGATTCAAAAAAATAAACATTAAACAATCTTTTAAAATCAAGTATTTCTATTTTTTACAGATATTTATCTAAATTCTTGATTTATGGATACTTTTCAATTTTTATTGTTTTTTATTAATTTTTTATGGTGTTTATGGCGTTTTCTAGGTTCCTAAGTCAATAACGAGTATCTGCATTACCTTTATGTACAGTGGAATTTTTAAAATCCCTATTAATACAAACCATCCTTTGAAGTCCCCATTTCTTTAAAGACTTTCTCATTAGAGATTTGGTAAATCTTCATAGTTACACTTGAAATGTACCTCTTTATTTATATAATTCTATTATTTTTTTTGAGTTTGTAGATATAAAATGTAAGGAAGTTATCAAAATGATTTATTAATGCCAATAGTTTAATAAACCATATAAACACTCAAAAAACCTATTAAAGCACTTTTAGGGAGAAAAAATAATGAAAAAAGTTCTTATGTTATGTGCCAGCCCACGGCCCCACGGAAATACTGCTCAAGTTCTGGAAGAATGTGCCAGCGTTATAGAAGAAGAAGGTTTAGAAGTTGAAACCATCTCATTTATTGGAAAAAACATTAGATCATGCATTGCTTGTCAAAAATGTCGTGAATTAGGCGAATGTGTTCTCAATGACGGATTAAATGATATCATTGCCAAAATTAGAGAATCCTATGGCTTCATTGTAGGTTCCCCAGTTTACTTTGGAACTGCTCGGGGAGATATAATGTCTGCCTTGCAAAGAATAGGATATATGTCCATGGCCACGGATAATTTCCTATCTTGGAAAGTAGGAGGTCCTATAGCTGTGGCCCGAAGAGGAGGACACACCAGTACCTTGCAAGAAATGTTAATGTTCTTCTTTATCAATGATATGATTGTTCCTGGTTCAAATTACTGGAATATGGTCTTTGGATTGGCTCCCAGTGATGTTCAGAGTGATGATGAAGGAATGGAGACCATTAGACGTTTTGGCCGCAATGTGGCCCTTTTGATTGAGAAGATTGGGGATTGAATTATTGCCAATTTAACTATTTAAAGCAAAAATTGCAAGAAATTTTAAATAACTAAAAAGGAGTAAATTATGGAAAATAATTTAATATTTGGAAATTTTGGCCAATTATTAAGTCTCTTTTGGTTATAGGAGGAATTTATTTCATTGTAACTTCTTTTTAAAAAAATGGTTTCAGTAAGAAATCATTTTGGAGTCTACTATCGACAAATAATACTTATAATATCGCCATCTTCTAATTCATGATCACTGCCCACCCGCATATTCTTACGGGCATCCACAGCATGCAAAAACTTCTCACCAATATCTGTATGAATCACATAGGCCATTTCCCTTGGTTTAGATCCTTTAGAGATTAATATAGCATCGGGTAAAACATTTCCTTTCTGATCACATAGTTTGTGTTCATCTTCCACTGGATAAACCACGATCATATTCAAAAGGTCAAATACTGCTTCATTTAATGCTCTTTGAACACCAGTACTGCCGTATTTTTTCAAAACATTTGCTCGAATATATTCCAGGGCCTTTTTCTGGTTTTCACTGAGTTTATCCGTTTCCAATATTTGGAAATCGTCATCTCCTGAATGATAACTTATAAGACCGGCCTGGGCCGCTCGGGTAAGAGCCATTTCTGATTCAGCTGAGGCAGGAATTACATGAGGATATTTTTCCTGTAATCGTTTGATATTCTCAGCTGATGTGGGTAAATCCGCCTTATTGGCCACGATTATAGTCGGCTTGGCGATTTTAAGAAGTTTTCCTAAAAATTCAACTAGTTCTTCTTTTTCCCATGTGGTGTAATCTGTTTCCATTTCTCTTCGAGCTTCTAAAATGTCTTCCAAGAGTATTCCTGTCCCTGAAAGCTGTTCATGTAGTACTTTACCCATATCCAACCTTTCAGACATGGCTTTTCTTACTAAACGTTCCCAGTTCCTTTCCACAATGGCATACAACCACATGGTGACTTCTGTTTCTAGAAAATCGACATCATCCAGAGGATCATAGGTACCAGCTTCTACTGGCCTTCCTTCTTCATCTGTGGAACCTGAGGCATCTATAACATGTATCAATACTTTGGCCTGGCGAAGATCGTCCAAAAATTTGTTCCCTAATCCCCTGCCTTCATGGGCCCCTGGAACCAGGCCCGCCACGTCAATTAATTCTACAGGTATTAATCGTACTCCTTCTTCACATTTTGAATTTTTAGGACTGCATTCTACTTCTAATTCCTTACATGGACATTTGGTATCCACATGCGAGACTGCTTTATTGGCATCTATAGTAGTAAATGGATATCCGGCCACTTCGGCCTCAGAAAGTGTGGCTGAGTTAAATAATGATGATTTTCCAACGTTTGGTTTTCCGGTAACTGCAATCTGGAGCATGGTATCACTTTTTTATTAGATAAATTAAATCCTGTTTTTATTAAAATATTTAAAGAAGTATAAAAATTGAAATTTATAAATTACTTGAATATTTACATATCAACTTAGTAATATAATATGAATATAGATTTATATTAAATTAATTAAATAAATTGTTCTTAATTGCGTATGTAAATTTTTTAATTGTTATAATTCAATTAATAATAATTCAATATTACGATTTAAATATCATGGAGACTAATTAAATGTCAAAACTTTATATAGCCGGCATAGGGCCGGGTTCTGCTGATTATGTAACTCCAGCCACTAGAAAAGCAGTTAAATCAGCTAAAATAACCATTGGAAGTAAAAGGGCACTAGAACTATTTCCAGAGGCCAATGAAGTGGTTCCATTGAATGTCAAAGACGTGCAGGAGAAATTAGAAATGGCCGTGGATATGGTTCATGATGGAAAAAGCGTTTGTGTCCTTTCAACCGGTGATCCTGGATTTTCAGGCGTTTTAAAACCGATAAAAAGAATAATTAAAGAAAAAGGATTAGAAAATAAAATTAATCTAGAAGTTATTCCGGGTATAAGCTCCTTACAGCTATGTGCAGCACGCCAGGAGATACCCTGGGACGAAGCAGACCTTATGACATTCCATGGGCGTGAAAATTCCCTGGAAGTAATAAATATCCTGAATAATGGCCGGCCCACCATTGCACTTCCTTCTCGCAGCACAGCAGACATGGCCCAATTTTTACTGGATAATGGAGTGAATCCCCAGAGAAAAGTGGCCATCGGCGAACGTTTAAGTTACACAGACGAAAAATTAGTCACCAGCACCCTGGAAGAAGTGGCCCAGAGTGATTTCACATATATGTGTGTTATGGTGATTTATTAGATAAATAAAAGTAAAATAAAACTTAATTTGAAATAAGGTGCTTTATTCATTATTTCAATTAATATTTATTTGAATTTCAAAAAAATTGTTATATAAAATTGTTATATTTATTCTAAACAAATTTCATCGTCTTCCTTACTCCAGGGCGGTGAGACCACACATAAAAACTTCAATTCAACATCAGAAATATTTTTTATAAATTGTATTTCACCGGGCGGGATGTAAACCGACTGTCCTGGCTCTAAGACGGCTTTTTCATCCCCAATATACATCAAACCTTTTCCTTCCAATATGAAATAAACTTCAGAAGATTTTTTCAATCGGTGTGGATGGGAAGACTCTTCAGGCCGCAAAATAGCATGAGCTATGCTACATTCCATTTTTATTTCCTTCTTTTCTCGGTCTGGATGCAATAACTCGCAAATAAATGTTCCATCCAACGTTTCAAAGTATCTTGCAGTTTTTAGATCTTTTATAATCATAGAATCAACATCATTTTGAATGTTTAAATTAATAATTGGCCTATTTGAAATAGTATAGTTTAAAAAACAGAACAAATGAGAATAAAAATAATTTAACTGAAGCTAGAGTTTGATTAAAAGTAAAAAAGAAAATATTTGTTTTATTCAAACATTTTCCGCATACATCTTCGGATGGTACCTTCAGCAGCCATTCCACCCATTAAATTCTGCAATTCATTGGCCAGGGCCTGTGCAGCCACCAAGTTGGTTGGTTGAATGGTTCCTTTTTGCACCCATTTATTTACGTTGTCATCCAGTTTTTCAAGAGTTTTTATTGCCGCATCCAGTTCTTCCTGTTCCTCGGATAAGTGCATGGATTTAGCACTCTTAATTAGAAGTTCGGGGTTCATGGCTTTCAGCATTCCATTAACACCAGAGGTTTCTACCAGAGAAGCAATGGTCTGTAAGGTCATTAAAATTTGTTTTTCCACCATTTCTTCTGGGGCCTTAATAATCTGAGTACCCACATAGTAGTAATCCAGAACACCAGATAGTGTTACTGCAGTCACCAGCGATCCCATATCTGCTACTGCTGAAGATACATCTGCGGGAACAATATAAGCGTCTTTTCCACAGCTTTCAGCTAGTTGCACACATTTTTGTATTTGTGCTTCAGTAGCAATATCCAGATCACTAGAGGAATGTCCACCAATAACATAGTGGCCATGCTGAGGAGTTCCAGGTACCGCTGCAGGGTGTAGGGAAGCTATTCCTATGTCTTTCCTATCTTTTCTCAGTTCACGCTCTAAAACATAGTATAATACTATAGGAGACACCGTACAAGTGTTGGCAATAATTCCGTTTTCAGGCATGTGTTTAGTAATTTCTTTAGCAACTTCAAAGGTTTTTTTACCAAATGGAGTGAAAAGAACTGCTATTTCTGCATGTCTAGCTGCTTCTGCATCATCAGCAGTTACTTTGACCCCTGCAGCTTCTACGATTTTCCAATGCTCATCACTTAACATTTCTCTATTTGGTTCAGCCAAGTAAACATCATGTCCTGCCTGAGCATATTCTATAGCCATTCGGCTTCCACCATAAGGAGGTACTCCACCGTATTTCTCTGGTAATTTAAGTTGGTTCACATAAAGATCCTGATTTCCTGCACCATACACTGAAATTTTCATTTAATTCACCACGAATAATTTTTTGTATCCTATTTTGCATCCTAAAATTTTTTCATTTATGCCTAAACAAAAATCTTATCTTATACTATATGCACCTAAACTACATATTAAAATTATATGGTTTAAATTTATAAACCCCTTTATAATTTCTGAAAAAATGGAAAAAAATAATAAAAATAACTATTTTTCTAATAAATAAAAAAATTTCAATGATTGATTATTATTAATTAATAAGTTGGATTTACTTACAAATTTTAAAATAAATATTTAAAAAAATAGGAAATAATAAAAAGAAAATAATAAAATATTATAAGATCATTAATTAAGCATTTGGTTGACCATATAACATTTCAGCAACTTTTTCTAATGATTCCAAACCCTTGGCTTCTTCTTTTAGTAACGGAATTTCTGCTACCAGCTGATCAGAGAATTTTTCCTCAATCACTTTGAGTCTCTTTTGTTGTAAGTTTCTTCTAGCTTCACAGAATTCACAATCAGTAACTTCTGGTAAGACCTGGTTTACAATAACTCCATCAGAGTGCATGTTATATTTTTCAAGTGCCGCCATTGCTCTTTCAGACTCGTAGATTGACATTTCTTCTGGAATGATAACCATTTTGAATGAAGTTCTGTTAGGGTCAGCCATAACATCTCTTGCTTCTCTGATTCTTTTTTTGGTTACTTCCATGTCTTCTAAGGCCTTATCTTCCTCTTCTTCATCACCCATGAAAGGCATGATGTTTTTAAAGGCCTTAGCCATACTTCCCACTTGTCTCCTTATATTAATCATTTTTCCTACCCAGGAATCCATCATTTCTGGGAAGGAAAGTAGTCTAAGGGTGTGTCCAGTTGGAGCCGTGTCGAAAATCACAATGTCGTACTCGTCAGTAGTCATGTACTGCATGAAAATATCAAAAGCAGCAGTTTCATCGATTCCCGGCGCCATGGATGCCATATCCATTTGGTCCTGGAGCATGTCCATTCCCATTCCAGGATTTGAAGCTTGTTGTTCTTGCATTTTTGCCTGATATTGTTCCATGGCCACTTCAGGGTCCACTTCCACAGCAAAAAGATTTTCAACCACAGGAGTTGGATAATGTCCAATTTCTTGCTCCAGTGAATCTCCCAGAGAGTGTGCCGGGTCAGTAGATATTACTAAAGTTTTTTTGCCAGATTTAGCCATCCATAAAGCAGTAGCGGCAGAAACCGTAGTTTTTCCCACTCCTCCTTTACCCCCAACAAATACAAATGTTGTTTTTCCTTTGTTGAATTTAAATAGATCTTTAAATGCCATTATAATCCTCCTACAATGAATATTAAAACTAATGAAGTTTAAAAATAGCTTATTCTATCCTCATTGGTCCTTTTTATTATTTGGATATATCGAATATATTATACTTACTTTTAAACTTATCTTATATCAAAGGCATAACATTATATTAAAATAAAATTATTAGAAAAATTGATTATCATGATTTTATTATTAAAAACACATTCTTTAACCATACTTGTTAAAAAGCATTTTAAGGCGATTATAAATGGAAAATAAAGAAATTCCCGTTTTAAATATAGAAAAGGCCATTGAAAAGATGGAAGAATTTATAAAAATAAAAGTGAATGATTCTGGAACATCTGGAATTGTTCTAGGCCTTAGTGGAGGTATAGACTCCACGATAGTGGCTTATTTATCTCAGAAAGCATTAGGATCTTCCAATGTGCTTGGACTTATAATGCCCAGTGAAACTACCTCATCAGAGGATGTAGAGCACGCGGAAGTAATTGCTAAGCTACTGGGAATTGAATATGAAATAATTCATATTGACCATTTGATCGAACCGTTCTATGATTTATGTTCTCATCAATCCAATGAGCTTGCTCGAGCCAATTTAAAAGCCAGAATAAGAATGATGGTTCTTTATTACCATTCCAATTCATTGAATAGATTAGTAGCAGGTACTGGTAACCTCAGTGAACTACTGGTAGGTTACTTCACTAAATACGGAGATGGTGGAGTGGACATATTGCCTATTGGAGATTTATACAAGACTCATGTCCGAGAAGTGGCCAGAGGCCTGGAAGTTCCGTCCGAAATAATTGAAAAACCTCCCACTGCAGGCTTATGGCCTGGTCAGACCGATGAAGAAGAACTAGGAATGGAATATGCTGTTCTGGATGAAATTCTTCATTTAATGGTTGATAAATCATTAGAAAATGATATAATTGCTAAGAAAATTAATTTACCAATTTCTGAAATTCAAAGAATAAGAGAGCGAGTAAAAAACTCCCAGCATAAAATTTGCTCACCAGAAATACCACCCCTCAGATAAAGATACTAATGAAAATTAATTATAATTCTTCCTAAAGGAGTTGATTAGATGTTTGCCTTGATTTATATTACCACTTCCAGTGAAGATGAATCTTCCCTCATAGGAGAAAAATTAGTTTCGGAAAGACTGGTTGGGTGTGCTAACATAATCAGTGACATTAAATCATTCTACTGGTGGCAGGGCAATATAGAAAATGACCAGGAGTCCATTTTATTAGTTAAAAGTCTGGTAAGTAAGGTTGATGACATTATAAAAAGAGTAAAAGAGTTGCACAGCTATGAAAATCCAGCTATAATAGCCTTACCCATAATTAATGGTTCACAAGATTATTTGACTTGGCTGGAAGAAGAAATAGAAACTGAAAATTGAAATATTAATTTATAAACTTAATTTTCAATAAAATATAATAGAAATTGTAGTTAATACATATTTTATGTATTTTTCATAATTAATGATATTCGATTATAATGGAATTAATATAATGAATATCAATAATCTTATTGACGCATCAATAGTCAGGATTTTTAAAGAATTAATTGAATTAAAGATTAAATTAGATAGAAAAGTAAAAATAAAATAAATTAAATCATTATTTACGAATTTAAACTTATTGTGACGGTGATTCTGTTGAAAAAGAACGTGGAGAGTAAATGGCAAAAGAAATGGGATGAATCAAAAGTATTTCAATCAGATCCAGATGAAAGAGAAAAATTATTCTTAACGGTTGCCTACCCTTATCCCAGTGGCGCCATGCACATTGGGCACGGACGTACCTATACTGTTCCTGATGTTTATGCACGTTTTAAAAGAATGCGAGGATATAATGTGCTATTTCCCATGGCTTGGCACGTTACTGGAGCCCCGGTTATTGGAATAGCCAAGCGTATACAGCGTCGCGACCCCTGGACCATGGATATTTACCAGAATATCCATAAAGTACCTGAAGAGGAACTGGAAAGATTCACAGACCCAGAATACATTGTAAAGTACTTCAGTAGTGAGTATCATGAAGTTATGGAACATATGGGTTATTCCATAGACTGGAGAAGAGAATTTAGAACTACTGATCCATCTTATCAAAAATTTATTGAATGGCAAATTCGCCAACTCAAAGACAAAGGCTATGTAAAACAGGGTGCCCACCCAGTGAAGTACTGTGGCGAGTGTGAAAATCCTGTAGGAGATCACGACCTTTTAGAAGGGGAAGGTGTGGGAATTAACGAATTAACCCTTCTTAAATTTGAAATTGATGGTTATTTCCTTGTCCCGGCAACTTTCCGCCCAGAAACTATTTACGGAGCCACTAACCTCTGGCTAAATCCTGAAGTTAATTATCTTAAAGTTAGGGCTGATGATGAAGAATGGTTAATAAGTAAAGAGGCTCATGACAATCTTTCACAACAAAAAACCTTAGAAATCATAGAAGAAGTTGATCCCAAGCCATTAATTGGTCGCATGGTAAAAAATATCGTTACGGGGGAAGAACACCCTATTCTACCAGCTAGTTTTGTTGATCCAGAATATGGGAGTGGGGTGGTCTTTTCTGTACCGGGTCATGCCCCCGCAGATTATATTGCCCTTCAAGATCTTAAAAACAATCCAGAACTTCTAAATAAATATGATCTAAAAGAAATTGTGCAAAAAATTCAACCTATTAATGTCATTACTTTAAAAGGATATGGAGAATTCCCTGCTCAGGAATTAATTGAAAAGTTGGGTGTTAAAAATCAAAATGATGCCAAACTCCAGGAAGCCACCAATGAGCTTTACAAACAGGAACATGCTAAGGGAGTTATGAGTGAGCATATAACCAATTATAGTGGCCGTAAAGTCTCGGTAGCCCGTGATGAAATAAGTGCCCAGCTTCGGGAAATAGGTCAGGCCAGTTTAATGTATGATTTTGCTGAAAGACCCGTTATTTGCCGCTGCGGAAACCGTTGTGTAGTTAAAATAATGGAAGACCAGTGGTTCATGAAGTATTCTGATGAAGAATGGAAAAATAAAACTCGAAACACTCTGGAAAGGATGAAAATTGTCCCTGAAGAAGTTCGAGCCAATTTCAAATATTATATTGGATGGTTACATGATTGGGCCTGTTCTCGTAGGATTGGGCTGGGAACCAAGATTCCATGGGATCCACAGTGGATAATAGAACCACTGACCGATTCCAGCATTTACATGTCATATTATACTATTGCCAAATACCTTAGAGAAATGAATCCTGATCATTTAAATGATGAATTCTTCTCACAAGTGTTCTTAAATAAACCTGGGGATGTTAAAGTAGAAGAAAGTCTTTTAAATGAAATAAAAGATGAATTCAACTACTGGTATCCGCTGGATTGGAGATTATCAGCCAAGGATCTGATTGGAAACCACCTCACCTTCCATGTATTCCACCACGCCGCCATATTTCCCGAAGACAAACGGCCACAAGGAATTGTTGTATTCGGAATGGGGCTCTTAGAAGGCCATAAAATGTCGTCCTCTAAAGGAAATGTAATACTTCTCTCTGATGCTATTAGTAATCATGGCGCAGATGTGGTAAGACTCTTTTTAATGTCTGCTGCCGAACCATGGCAGGACTTTGATTGGAGAGAAAAGGAGGTCAAAGGAACTAAGAGGAGACTGGAATGGTTCGTAGAGTTCGCTCAAAGAGTGGAAGACATACATGAAGGCCCACTCTACATCAATGAAGTTGGAACTGAATCAGATATTGTTCCAAAGAACTTCATAAGTAAATGGATGCTGGGCCAATTAAATCTAAGAATTAAAGATGCCACTGAAGCATTAGAAGGATTCCAAACCAGAAAAGCAGTTCAAGACTCTCTTTTCCTCCTTAAAAAGGATCTGGATCATTACTTCCACCGGATTAAATCTGACCTAGAGAATGAGGAACAAGTACCCGAAATTTCATTTGTTCTGGCCACGGTTCTAGAAGCATGGATTAGATTAATGGCTCCTTTCACACCTCACACCTCAGAAGAACTTTGGGAGAAATATGGGGGAGAAGGATTTGTATCAGAAGCTCCATGGCCCAAATATAATCCGGATTTAGTAGATGATAAGGTTCAAAAGGCAGAAGAAATCATCCAGGGACTGGTTAAAGATATTTCAGAGATTAAAAAAATTGTAGATGTGGAACCCGAAAAAATACATGTTTATCTGGCTCCGGAATGGAAATGGAATGTTTTTGACATAGCCCGCGAAGTTGGAAGGCCTGATATTGGTCGAATAATGGGCCAATCTGTGCAGCAAAATGTCCATGATGATAAAAAGGAAATTGCTGAGTTTGCTAAAAAAATAAGCCGGGAAATGACCCGTATTAGTTATGTAGGCTATCTGGATGAGTACCAAATACTTTCTGATTCTTTGGATTACATATCCGGAGAAGTAGGAGCAGAAGTTATTGTTCACCAGGACGCTGATTATGACCCTGAAGCTAAGGCCAAAAATGCCATGCCCTATAAACCGGCTATTTTCATAGAATAAACAGAAAAAGAATTTTAATTAGAATATTTTTAATAGAATATTTTAAAAATATTCAATTTTGTTATATTTTTTGTTAATTTTAGATTAAAAGGAATTCAAAGGAGGAATAGTCAAATGGGTAAAAAACCAGAAACTAATCGGGTGTATGCTACAATTATAATCAGTTTTTTATGGTTACTATCACTGGGACTGTGGTTATTTTTCTATGCCGAAAGTTACAGCATTATCCAGAATATTGCAGTATTCATAATTTCCATAGTAGTTTTGGGAGCTATTACCGTAGCTTTATGGGTCCCCTGGAGCATGAAAAATGCTTAAATTAACTTAATTTAATAATAAACTCTTTATTTTTAATTTTTAGCTTCTTAAAAGTAGTCTTAAAAATAAAATGTCTTAGTTTTATTTCATTAATAAATGTCAAGCATTATTTAAAATATTAAATTATTTTAATAACAAGAATTAAATCCATAATAGTGATCACCATGAAAATTAGAAACATCATTGCTATTTATTCACTTTTCATTGGTATTTTAATGATAGTTATGTGGAGCATGTTTATTTTAACTGGCCAGGTGCCAGAAATGGCCACTAAACCTGCTGAAATTATGCTGCACTTACTGGCCGAATTTATTACATCAGTTCTCTTAATAGGGGGAGGAATAGGCCTTTTAAAGAAGATAAAAATAGGTTACAACCTTAATCTACTGGCCCTGGGAATGTTGTTATACACCTTAATTGTCAGTCCAGGCTATTACTTGCAAAGGGGAGATTTAGCCTTTGTGGGAGTATTTTTCATGCTTTTAATAGCAACTCTGGTGTTTTTAATTATAAGTTTGAAAAAAGAATATGAAATAAAGCTGGATCGTTTATCACCCGAATAATCAATCCTCTTTTAAAATATTTTCAAATAAATTTTTAAAAAAAATAAATTTATTGAATTTCTTCATTCAATGCTTTTTTCTAATTTATATTAATTTTAAATAAATAAAAATTAAATCAAAAAAAAAGTATTAAAAATAATATAAAATAAATAGAATTCTTAAAATAGATTTATATTATTCTTTCTATAGGCACTACTAAAATATCCCGTGCACCTAACTTTTTTAATTGATTTACAAGTTTAAAGACATCAAATTCATCAACAACCGCGTGAACTGCCACTACATGCTCACTAGAAAGCACTTTGGATATGGTAGGTCCGGTCATGCCTGGCATAGCCCGAGTTACTTTATCAAGATTTCCTTCATCTACATTAAGCATAATGAGCTTTTTACCTTCAGCATCCATTACACCCCTAATTCCAGTGCGTACTTCTTCAATTATTTCTTTTTTTTCATTGTAGCTTTTAGGATTAGCTATTAATTTAATAGAGCTGTCAAGAATAGTATCTATTATTTTGAGATGATTCATTTTTAAAGTGGTTCCTGTGCTGGTGAGATCAGTTATGATATCTGCCACCCCAATAAAAGGTGCAATCTCAGTAGAACCACTTAATTCCACTATTTTAGCATCAATGCCATTTTTTTCCAAATATCTGCCAGTTAAATTAGGAAATTCTGTGGCCACCACTGTTCCAGATTCTATATCACTTAATGATTCCACTGATGAATCTTCTGGAACTGCTAAAACTAAACTAGCATTTCCAAAATTAAGGTCTTCTAATAACCTTATTTGAACATTTTTTTCTTCAATTAGGTCCAAGCCAGTTATTCCAATATCTGCTGCCCCATCAGCCACAAATTCAGGTATATCTGCTGCCCGAGTGAACATGACTGTTATATCCGGATGATAAGTATCTGAGAAAAGTTTTCTATTGGCCGTGTCTTTTAATCCAATCCCTGCCTTTGATAAAAGCTTTACCGAAGGTTCGCTGATTCTTCCCTTAGATGGGATAGCTATTCTAAGTTTCATATTCTCCTCCAAGCTAAATTAGTCCATTAATATTTATTATGCAATTTAATAGATGATATTTTATGTAATTAATCAAGAGTTAGTTTATAAATCAATTATGAATGTTTTAAGTTTTAAATTTCAGTTTTATTTATTTAATTTATATTATTATATTTTTATTCTAGATTTAATTTTGTTCTTCCTATTAACACTAATAGATATCTCCATAAAATCATATTATATGCCAAAATATTAATATTAACAGATTTATTGATAAAACATTACGTTAGATAAAAAATTTCAGTTGTATATTTTAAATAGTAATAATTTTAGAATATATAACAAGAATTTTAATATTAAAATCCATTTGAAATATAATTAAGCTTATAAATTAGGAATACGAGGTTTTTATGTCCCCATTTAAAATATTACTCGTAGAAGACGATGCTATTGAATCTCTCGATATTCAGAAGAGGTTGGAAATATTAGGCTATGAAGTTCCTTATGTAGCATCAAGAGGTCAAGAAGCAATAGATAAAGCTTCAGAGATAATGCCAGATCTTGTTTTAATGGACATTACTTTAAAAGGAGATATGAATGGTATAGAAGCCGCTTCAAAGATAATAAAATTAAATATCCCAATAATTTATTTAACAGCACATTCAGATGAAGCTACAGTTAAAAAAGCCAAACATACCCAACCTTATGGTTATTTAATTAAACCTTACGATCCTAATGAACTTAAATATGCTCTGGAACTTGCAATTTACAAGAGTAAAAATGATAAAAAGTTGAAAGAAAGCTATGCAATTTCTAAAGCCTTGCTAAATTCTTCCAATTATTCTGTTTTTCTAACAGATAATAAAGGAATTTTCTTAGATGTTAATGAATCTACTGCTCTGAGATTAGGATTTGATAAAATACAACTTATTGGTTCTCATTTTAAAGAATTTATAAATCCTAAACTTGCAAAATCACGCTGGAAACATTTTGAAAATGTTATTAAAACAAAAAAACCAGTTGAATTTGAAGATGAGCGAGATGGAATCATATTTGAACACCGCATCATCCCCATATTAGAAAACGGAGAAGTTAAAAAATTAGCCTCATTTAGCAGAGATATAACTGATAAAAAAATAGCAGAACAGACAATTATCGAATCTGGAAAGAGATATAAGACTATTTTTGACAATTCTGGCTCTTCTAGTATACTTTTTGATAAAAGTGGACTAATATTAATGGTTAATTCTGAATGGGAAAATGTATCCGGATATTCTAAAGAAGAAGTTGAAGGAAAAATGAATTGGATGGAACTTGTACATCCAGATTACCTTGATTTAATGATGAAATACCACCAAAAAAGAGAATCAGGAGATTCTTCAATTCCTTCCAAATACGAAACTCGCTTTATTAAAAAAAATGGTTCACCATTAAATATGTATGTTTCAATTGCCCCCATGGTCGGGAAAAAAGAATGGATAGCCTCATCCATAGACATAACTGATTTAAAGAAAACTCAGGAAAAATTATCACAGAATGAAGAACGTTTAAATCTGGCCATGCAAGGCGCCAATGCCGCATTATTTGACTGGAATATTAGCACCGGAGCTGCCTATTTTTCACCAGAATACTATCAAATGTTTGGCTATGAACCCGGAGAATCCCCAGCCACTTATGAATCCTGGATCAAGATTATTCATCCCGAAGACCGTGAAAAAACTATTTCAAACCTCAATCAACAATTTAAAGATAAATTAGATCAATTTAAAATAGAATATAGGGCAATATGCAAAGATAGTACAGAGAAATGGATTTTAGGCCTGGCTAAGGGAAATGAATTTGACGAAAATGGTATGGCCACCAGAATCATTGGAATCAACCTAGATATGAGTGAACAAAAAGAACTAGAAAAAAATCTAAGCGATAGTCAACGAACATTAAAAACATTAATGAGTAATTTACCCGGTATGGCCTACCGCTGCAAAAACGATCCTCAATGGACCATAGAATTTGTCAGCGAAGGATGTTTAGAGCTTACAGGATATACATCAGAAGATTTAAATGAAAATAAAAAACTTTCTTTTGCTTCTTTGATTCATCCCGACGACCGTGAAAAAGTCTGGGAAGAAGTGCAAAAAGCATTAGCAGAAAAAAAGCATTTTAAAATACCTTATAGAATAATTACTTCGGATTCTATAACTAAATATGTTTTAGAAAAAGGAAAAGGAATTTTTTCGGGTAAAGGGGAACTATTGGCCTTAGAAGGATTCATATCTGATATAAGTGAACAAAAAATAGCAGAAGAAAAACTTACTGAATCAGAAAATTATCTATACAAGATTATTAACACCATTCCCGACCCAGTATTCGTTAAAAATCGAAACCATGAATGGGAATTAGTAAACACTGCTTTTTGTGAATTTATTGGTCATAGTAATGAAGAATTAGTAGGAAAATCCGATTATGATTTCTTCCCCGAGCATGAGGCAGATGTTTTCTGGGAAAAGGACGAAGAAGTATTTATCACGAAAAAAGAAAATGTAAATGAAGAAAAAATTACTACTTATTCCGGGCATACGCACACCATTATCACTAAAAAAACTGTTTACAATGATAAAACCGGAGCAGATCACTTGGTCGGTGTTATCCGTGATGTGACAGATTTAAAAAATGTGCAAAAATCTTTAAAAAAGCAATACAATTTCCTTCAAAATTTAATGGACAGTATACCTAACCCTATTTTCTATAAAGATGTTAATTACAAGTATAGAGGATGTAATACTGCATTTGAAGAAGTTTTAGGCAAATCTAAAAAATCAATCATTGGAAAAACAGTTTATGACTTAAATCCTCCTGAATTATCAGATAAATTCCATGAAAAAGATCAAAAACTATTTGAAAATCCCGGCGCCCAGAGGTATGAATCTCCTGTAAAATATGCTGATGGCACTATACATGAAATCCTTTTTGTAAAAAATACCTACAATGACCCCAATGGTAATTTAGCCGGAATGATTGGAGTAATGTCTGACATTACAGAAATAAGAAATGCTGAGAAAGCATTGAAAATCTCAGAAAGAGAATATAGGGAAGTTTTTGAAAATATGGATACTGCATTAGCAGTTTATGAAGCCTTACATGACGGCGAAGACTTCATAATTAAAGATTTCAACCTTGCAGGTGCCAAAATAGAGCAAGTATCTAGAAAAGAGGTTATTGGTAAAAAAATTACTGAAGCATTCCCCGGAGTAATAGAATTCGGACTATTTGATGTGTTTAAAAGGGTCTGGAAAACCGGGACCCCGGAAAGGTTCCCTATTTCATTTTATAAGGACGAAAGAATTTCGGGCTGGCGTGAAAATTATGTTTACAAATTAGCTTCAGGCGAAGTTGTAGCAGTTTATGATGATTTAACTGAAAAAAAGCAGGCCGAAGAAGAAATAATTCTTAATCAGAATAGATTAAAAAGTTTGGTTAAAATATTGCAGTATAATCCAGAATCGGTTCAAGAACTATTAGATTATGCTCTTAGAGAAGCAATTGAACTTACTAAAAGTAAAATAGGTTATATTTACCATTATTATCCTGATAAAGAAGAATTTATTCTAAATACCTGGTCAAAAGGTGTTATGGAAGAGTGTTCAGTTGAGAAAGCACCTGCAATCTATAAACTAGAAAAAACAGGTATTTGGGGAGAAGCCGTTCGCCAGAAAAAATCATTTATTATAAATGACTTCCAATCCCACCATCCACTTAAAAAGGGCTATCCTGAAGGACACGCTCCACTTTATAAATACATGACTCTTCCAGTTTTTAGTAGAAACGAAATTGTGGCCGTGGTGGGTGTGGCCAATAAAGAAGAAGATTACAATGCAACAGATTTGCTGCAGTTAGAATTACTTATGGATGCTGTTTGGAAAGGTGTAGATCGTCAAAAATTTGAAGAAGCTTTACAGATTTCTGAAATACAATATAAATCTATTTTTGAAAATACAGGCACAGCCACCGCTATAAGCGAGGAAGATATGGTTTTATCCTTGGTTAATGAAGAATTTTGTGAACTTAGTGGTTATTCTAAAGAAGAAATAGAAAATAAACTGACCTGGACTGAATTCTTTGTGGAAGACCAATTAGAACTAATGAAAAAATACCATAGGCTGCGCCGAATAGATCCTAAAAAAGCGCCGAAAAACTATGAAAGCCAGTTAATAGATCGCGAAGGTAATATTAAAGACGCTTATATGAGTGTAGCTATGATTCCTGGTACTAAAAAGAGTTTAGTATCAGTCCTGGATATAACTGAAAAGAAAAGATCACGTACTAATCTTAAAAAAGAACTTAAAATTAATCAATCTCTAGCACATATATACTCCCCCATTATTTCTCCTGATTCAAGCATAGAGGACGTAGCGTCAGTAATTTTAAAAGAGTCAAAAGAATTAACTGGAAGTTTGCAGGGTTATGTTTCTTCCATAGATCCAAAAACAGGATATAATATAATCCATACTTTGACTAAAATGATGCCTAACTGTAAAGTATTGGTAGAAGAAGAACGGCTTGAATTCCCAAAAGGAGCCGATGGCAAATATAATGGTCTTTGGGGTTATTCATTGAATATAGGAAATTCTTTCTTTACTAATTCACCACAAGAACATGAGTCATCAGCAGGAATTCCCGAAGGACATATTAAGTTAGAAAATTTTCTATCAGTGCCTATTTTTTCAGAGAAAAAATTGGTAGGGCAAATTGCACTCGCTAATTCCCCTCGCGATTATTCTAAAAAAGACATAGATGCCATAACTAGAATTGGTGAATTTTATGCGCTAGCCATTCATAGTAAAGAAGCTGACAAAGAAATAAGGAACTCTTTAGAGGAAAAAGATACTCTTTTAAGAGAAATTCATCACCGGGTTAAAAACAATATGCAAATAATTTCCAGCCTCCTTAATCTACAAAAATACTGGGATTCTGATGTAGATCCACTGGAACTAATTGAAGACAGTCAGAATAGAATAAGAACCATGTCTATTGTCCATGAATTGTTATATCAATCTGAAAACCTGTCAAAAGTTGATTTAAAGGTATACATACAAAAATTGACCAATTACCTATTTGAACAATACTCTGCTAGAAGCCGGAAAATAACTTTATGGACCGATTTAGAAGAGGGTTACTTAAATATTGAAACATCAGTCCCTTGTTGTTTAATAGTAAATGAACTAGTTTCAAATAGCCTAAAACATGCTTTCCAGTCAGGAGATGGAGAAATTCAGATATTATTCCATAAGTTGAATGAGAAATATGAATTAATAGTTAAAGATAATGGAATTGGTCTTCCAAAAGATTTTGATTTGGAAAAATCCCACACCTTAGGATTATTTTTAGTAAAAAGCTTGATTGATCAAATCGATGGAGTATTAGAAGTTAAAAATGATAATGGTGTGGAATTTAAAATAGTTTTTGAGGAACTTATATATAAAAAGAGATTTTAGTTATTAAACATTGATTAATATTCCTGAAATTAAATTTATGACTAATTAATTAAATTAATATTCATTTTATCAATATATTAAAAAGTGGAGTTATTAAAAAATAAATTACTATATACGATAACTTTTAACAAAATTCAATTAGAGGCCGAATATGGAAAATCATACCATTCTAATAAAAAATGCTCAAATATTAGGCGGAACAGTGAATAATGGATCCGTGTTAATAGAAAATGATAAAATTATTGAAATCAATGATAAGATTGATTTTAGCCATATAGATAAAGTCATAGATGCTGAAAATAAAATTTTAATGCCCGGAATGGTCAATACCCATACTCACCTATCCATGAGTTTGCTTAGAGGTCTGGCCGATGATTTACCACTGGACACCTGGTTAAATGAACATATATGGCCCATGGAGGCCCACCTAAATGGAGATTACTGCTATGCCGGGGCTTTATTGGCCTGCGTGGAAATGATAAAATCGGGAACCACTACCTTTAATGATATGTACTTTTTTATGGATGATGTGGCCCGGGCCGCAGATGAAGCCGGCCTAAGGGGCATTTTAAGCCACGGCATGATTGATCTAGGCGACGAAGAAAAAAGAAAGGCTGAGTTTAAGGAAAGCAAGCGCCTCATTGAAGAATGTCATGACACTGCAGATGGGAGAATAACCGTAGCATTTGGACCTCACTCAGCATACACCTGTTCTAAAGAACTTTTGAAAGGAGTAAGAAAGGAAGCTAATAAATATGGCAATCATATACACATCCATGTAGCTGAGACGGAATATGAAGTTCAACAAGTAATGGGGGCCCATGGGAAACGTCCATTTGAATATTTAGATGAAATTGGCCTTTTAGGAGAGGATGTTCTGGCCGCTCATGCCGTGCACCTTTCTACAGATGAAATAGAAATTGTAAAAAAAAGGGGAGTTAAATTATCTCACAATCCAGCCAGTAATATGAAACTAGCTTCAGGAGTTTCACCAGTGCCTGAGATGCTTAAAAAAGGAATCTGTGTATCCCTGGGAACCGATGGTGCCGCTTCCAATAACAATTTAGATATGTTAGAAGAGATGAAACTTGCTGCACTGCTCCAGAAAATCCATAATATGGATCCTACTTATTTAACTGCCCAGCAAACCTATGAAATGGCCACTATTAATGGAGCCCATGCTCTGGGAATGGAAAGTGATATTGGAACTATCGAAGTGGGTAAAAAGGCAGATTTAGTTCTTTTAGATTCTAAAGCCCCTCATTTAACACCATTTAGAAACCCATTATCCCACCTTGTTTATTCCGCCAGTGGCAGTGATGTAAATACTACCATATGTAATGGAAAGATCTTAATGGAAAATAGAGAAGTTTTAAGCATTCCTGAAGCACAAATAATTGAAATGTCTCAGAACGCTGCTGAAGAAATGCTTTCTAAAAATTAATTTCTTTTAATTTTTTTATTTATTATAATATATTATCATGAAATATTTCCAAAAACATGAAAATTAGGACATAATATGAATCCATTAGTACTTTTTGACATTGACAAAACCCTTATTGACCGTTCAGAGTGTCATCACCAGGCATTTATACATGCCTTTAAGAAAATTTATGGAGTGGATACTTCGGTGGAAGTAATCAACTATCATGGAAAGACAGATCCCCAAATTATGCATGAGGTTTTACTTGCAGAAGGCCTCGATGAAAATGACATCTGTCCATTTAAAAATGATTTTCTTAATTCTATCTCCAATTATTTTATTGCTAATGTAAAGTATGATAAAATTAAAGTAATTGATGGGGCTATGCCACTACTAAAAGAGCTTGAAAATCGAAAAGTGCTACTGGGACTTCTGACTGGAAATATAGAAACTATTGCCTATTCCAAGCTCAATCACGTGGGCCTGGGCCACTATTTTAAATTAGGAGGATTTGGAAGCGATAGCCATTATAGGCCAAATCTAGTCTTAAAGGCCATACAAAGGGCAGAAAATGATTTTAGGTTTGTGAGAAATAAAAATAATGTTTTTGTGGTGGGCGATACACCTCTGGATGTGGCCGCTGGTTTAAAAGCTGGGATTTTGACCATTGGTGTGGCCAGTGGGGAGTATTCTAAAAATGAATTACTGAATAGCGGGGCCCACTATGTTTTAGATGATTTAAGGAACAAAAATAAGTTTTTAAAAATATTATTATGAATTGTTAGTTGTTTTTAAAATTAATAAAAATAATGAAAAAAAAATCAGACCCGACTAATCAGGCCAATCTTACCATTTCTATTTAAAACTATACTCTTTTTCCAGTCATCCCTAGTTTCTGGGAAGTCCTCACGGTAATGGGCCCCCCGACTTTCCTGTCTTAAAACAGCCGCAGTAATAACCATTTTGGCAGTTTCGATCATGTTCTCTACTTCCAAGGCTTCCTGCAAGTAGCGGTTAAACTTAGATTCCTCAGGAACATTCATTCTACTTATTTGTCCTTCTAGTTGACTTATTGTTCTCAAAGCCATCCTTAAACCTTGTTCACTACGTATAATAGCCACATTATCCCACATAGTTTCTTGAAGTTTCTTTTTAAGCTGTTGAGGTGGAATATCCCCATCTTGAATTTTACCTTGAATTCTCTTTTCTTCTTTTTCTACAAAGGCTTGATTCAATTCATCACCAGATTTTAAGGCGTTTTCAGCGGCAGCTTTACCGGCCCTTTCCCCAAATACTTGAGTATCAGCCAGTGCATTTCCACCTAGACGATTAGCCCCGTGCACTCCCCCTGTGACTTCACCAGCGGCAAACAGATTTTCCACACTACTGTGACCATTTTCATCAATTTTCACCCCACCCATAAAGTGATGGGCAGTAGGAGCTACTTCCATTGGTTCTTTACGAATATCCACACCAACATCCTGGAATTGTAGAATCATAGTCTCCAACTTTTCTTCAATAAGTTCGGGATCAATGTGAGTGACATCCAGGAAAACTCCCCCATTTTTAGTACCTCTTCCTCCCCTAATTTCATTGTAAATGGCCCGAGCCACCACATCCCGCGTGGCCAGTTCCATACGAGAATCATAATTACCCATGAATCTATTACCCTCTTTATCCAGGAGAATTCCACCTTCTCCCCTTACGGCCTCGGTAACCAGAACCCCTTTTCTTGAGTCGGGATAAACCATTCCTGTGGGGTGAAATTGCACCTGTTCCATGTCAATTAGATCTGCTCCAGCATTCCAGGCCAGTGCAAAACCATCCCCGCCTTTTTGAACCGTATTTGATGTGACCGGGTAAATCTGACCGGCACCACCCGTGGCCATTATAGTGGATTTGGCATGAAATATAAGGATTTTAGAATCTTTTAGGGATAACCCCACTGCACCTTGGACTTTTTCCCGGTTTTCGTCTGTAATAAGGGCTGTTATCATTATCTCATCCAGAGTAGTGATTTCCCGACGAATAACTTCTTCTTTAAGAGCAGTTATCATTTCATGCCCGGTCCGGTCTCCTTGAAAGCAGGTTCTTCTAAATGTCTGACCACCAAAAGGCCTTTGATCCAGTTCTCCAGATTCCTGGCGATCAAACATGGCCCCGTAATTTTCCAGATCCACTAACCGTTCTGGTGATTCATCCACCAGTATTCTGGCCAATTCTGGGTCATTTATGAAGCCTCCTCCTTTTAGAGTATCTTCATAGTGAATGTTGGTGTTGTCGTCACAGTCCACATAGGCAAAAGCAGCATTATATCCACCTTCAGCCATTCCTGTACATCCTGATTTAAATGATAGTCCTTTAGAAACAATTATTGGTTTTAAATTGTGATTAGAAACTTCTATTGCTGCTCTACATCCCGCGCCTCCAGAACCAATAATCAGCACATCACATTTATAAAATTCGCTTTCCATGATTTTTCATTGATTATTATGATTATTATAATTTTATGAAAACCACACCAATATAAAATATAAAAATTTTCAAATAAAATAAATTCAATTATAGTGAATTTAAAAAATTAATATAACTGTGAACCATATAAATCAAATACAAGTTTATTAACAGTTCTAATATAACTTTAAAATTAAAGATTTAACTTAATTTAAAAATAATTANNAATAACTCAAAAATCATTTTGGGGGCATAATTTGGACAAGAAAAAGATTATAAAACTGGCTAAGAAAGATTTTGAAAAGGCATGGATGGAAAGTGGAAAACTATTAAAAGCCCCACACCATGACCAGCAGCACCCCCGGTTACGCTTCAATACCGGAAAATCACATGTTTTATACGACACCATATGGCAAATAAGACA
>DAWK01000101.1 GCA_002509745.1 Methanobacteriaceae archaeon UBA349
TGTGAAATATTATATAATAAAATAAGCACGGAAAACGTGGACATTGTATTTGGAAACTATTCAAATTTTTATAAAAACAATATTTTAAGGGTAAAAACTCCTTTTGGTTCAGTGGATGAAGTTAAGGTAAAAAATATACATGAAGAAGCTCGTCTATTGAATATTCCCCCATCGATCTGGACTAAAATATTTAAAAGCAGTTTTTTAAAAGATAATGGAATGCGTTTTCATGAAAAAATTCCTGGCCAGGATCTTGTTTTTGTTGTTGATTCTCTTTTAAAGGCGAATGGAATTATATTCTTAAATAATGTTATAGCATGTAACCGTAATCTCCGTGATGGATATGATGATAAATCTATTACATATAGCAATAGTAAAAATTACGTTATAGGATTAATCCAAGCATATAACTACCTTTATGAAATATTCAAGACGACTAAAAATGAAAAATATATACCAATAGCATTTAATTCCCATATTCCTTTTTGGATGCATAGGTTTTTATTAAGTAATTTAGAGACTTATGAAAAAAGAGAGGTCATATTATGTGCATCACCTCTTTTTAAAAAGCTTTCAGCTTCTGGATTAACTATCAAACAAAAAGATTGGCAATTATTTTTTGATTTAATTTCTAATAGAAAATATGATGAATCAATATTAATAAGTAAATTTTTATTACTATCTCTAAAAAAAGAACAAAAATTAAGAAGAAATTTAAAGAATAAACAAACACAAGTAGCAAAACTACAAACTGTGAAGGGATGGACTTCTTATAAATATAAGAATATATTAAATAGATTTAAAAAAAAATTTAACAATTAATATATGATATTATTCTTTTAATGAATTAACTACATCTTTATAAATTCTCGATTAAATCAACCCATTGTTTTTTAATTTTATTCTCTGAAATATCCATAATCGTATCTGAAATATGATTAAACTCCCCATTTTCAAGCCTGCCCTTAAATTCAATTATTTTATTTGCAAATTCTTCTAAATTATCTTTTTCAATTAAATATCCATTTTTGTCGTTAATAATCATATTTTCAGGCCCGTATTTTATATCGAATGATATGCAGGGCACATTGTTGGCAATACTTTCCATTATTGTCAAGGGGAAAGCTTCAGTAGCGCTGGTAAGTATACTCATTCCAGATTTCTGAATTTCGTTTGTAACATTGGAAGTGAATCCCTTAAAGTTGAAATTTTTTAAATTATACTTTTCCACCAGAGAATACACTTCTTTTTCTAATTTGTCCCGATAGCCAAAACCATAAAAATCAAGATATAAATCCTGATCTTTTTTTGAAATAATTTTCATTATCTCTATTGCTAAATCTACACGTTTTTTGGCATCAATACGGGATATCATGATAATACGATTGATATCTTTTTTAGCATTAAATGGGGCAATGGAAAAGTTATGTGAATTAGGAATCACGTCAATTTTCCGGTCAAATTCATTTTCAATATCTTTTTTTTGCTGAGGTGTCAACACCACGATTCTATCAAATTTTTTATTCTCAAATAAATTCCTGAATTTTTCCTGTATATCCTTTTCATCATTGTATGGGGATTTTAAGTGTGTGTTATGGAGTGATGCTATTTTCTTGATTTTGGGATCTAAATGAGAAATTATATAATCGAGATTTTTTCCTTTTTCTGGAATATTCTTCAATTTTTCACTGAATAAGCTGAATATGACGGGATTTTCATATTTTAGAACTATTCTATTGATTATATCAATATAAAAATCACTCATTTTTTTATATTCTTTTCCATTATTAAAATCAATAGCCCTTTCCCATTCTCCAGTTTCTTCGTCGATCCACACACTTAAAAAACATTTCTTATTTTTATCTACATGACGGTGCATGGTTGCGATATTGTCATTAAATTCCACATATCTGGCCAAGTTACCATTAAAATCATATTCTTCTCTTAGGAATTTTACACGGCCACTTTTGTAGTAATCAATAAATTCAACCCTTTGTTTTTTATCATTTATTCTTTTAAACATCACATAAGTTCCATTGTCATAGAACCGGTAGTTTGACCCATCCTTGATTTTTATAATTTTTTTTCCAGAGATTCTTTCTTTTATTCGCAATTTTTTAATTTTATGTGATGGTTTAGGGTTTAAGAATTGAATAACATTAACTACTTCTATACTTTCATCTAGCTTTCCACTCTTTTTCATTTCCATAACTACTTCTGTCAAATGTTTTTGATAGGATAATACTAAAATAACTATTTTATAACTTTCTTCCTGATTCAAAAGGTTGGCTTTCACAATAGCTGCTTTTACTAGGCCCCCTCTTTTTTCAGCTAGGGTATTGACCGGAATAATTATGGTTTTCATAATAATCAACTATAATTTTTTTATATTAATATATCTTATTACCAAATTATTATTATTATTTCTTTAGTCTAACAAAATCTTTTTTACAATTCTATTTGAAGCATTGCCATCATCTAAAGGCGCATATTTATCTTTAAATTCAGATAATTTATCTTTATATTTCAAATTCAAAGTTTCAATTTTTTCTATTGCATCAAACAGTTCTTTTTGACTTTTAACAATTTTACCGGGGACTTCTTGTTCATAATCTAAGTATGCTCCCCTTATATCATTTTTATATTCTTCCAGATCATAGGCATAAAAAATTATGGGGCGTTCCATTACGGCAAAGTCAAACAATACTGA
>DAWK01000107.1 GCA_002509745.1 Methanobacteriaceae archaeon UBA349
GCAGATTACGGTGCTTTAGGATATTTAGTAGGTCAAAAAGTAGGTGATGGAATACCTTACTTTAAAATGAGCAATAGGCCCTTAGTTGATAATCTTAAAGGAATGGGTGCTGCTTTGGCATCTTCAGGAGCAGTAGCTTTGTACCATATAGAAAATATTACTCCAGAATATCAAAATGCTGCTCTTGAAGACGCTAATGATAATATAACCGTTGGTCGTGAAGAAATACAAGAAGTTCGGGAAAAACTTTCCACCAGCAGCGAAAAAGCCGATTTAATATGTTTAGGGTGTCCGCACGCCTCTTTGGACGAGATAAGAGATATAGCAGAGACTTTACATGGTAAAAAATTGAAAAATAAACTCTGGTTATGTACATCTATTAATATGAAGGCTGCAGCTGAGAGAATGGGTTATACCAAAATGATTGAGAATGCAGGAGGTAAACTGGTCTGTGACACTTGTATGGTAGTTTCTCCCATAGAAGAGCTTGGATTTGAAGTAATTGGAGTTGATTCAGCAAAAGCAGCTAATTATGTGCCCAGTATGTGTGGCTTAGAGGTAGTATTTGATGATTTCAAGAATTTGATTGTTGAAAAGTAGTTCATTTCTATTAAAAACATTTTCCAATTAATTCATTACTTATAAACTATTTCTTATAAATTAACTTTAAATTCTTTAAAAAAATTTCCAAAATTTTATCTTTTGGGCGAATTCTAATTTTCAAAAACACATTTTTTATATGTTTCCTTTTTAATATACAAAATCATGGAAAAGTATATCAGCCATTTCCTTGTCCATCCTAACAAGGTTGAGGCCCGTCTTTATCAGCAGTTACTGGCTGCAGATGTTTTAAAAAAAGGGAATACTATGATAGTGGCCCCCACAGCCCTAGGGAAAACTATTGTGGCCGCTTTAGTGGCCGCGGATAGGCTGGAAAAGATCCCTAACTCCAAAGTACTGGTAGTGGCACCTAGTAAACCACTGGTAGTCCAGCATGAGGAAAGCTTCCGGGAGTTCTTAACTGTTAGCTCCACATCCATTACAGGAGCCATAAAACCCGAAGAAAGGACGAAAAGATGGGATGAATCTCAAATAATCTGTGCAACACCACAAACAGTAGAATCCGACCTTATTAATAATCGATACTCCTTAAAAGATGTTTCTTTAATGGTATTTGACGAGTGCCATCGGGGTGTGGGATCATATGCATATGTATACTTGGCCTCTCGCTATTTACCTGATGCACAAAATCCCTTGATTTTAGGTTTAACCGCGTCTCCGGGTTCTGATAAAGATAAAATAAAATGTGTTTGTGAAAATCTCTTCATTCAGGAAGTAATTATTAAAAATGAAGAAGATCCTGATGTATCTCCTTATTTCAACCCCATTGAAGTGGAATGGGTAAGTGTGGAAATGGGAGAAGAGCAAAAAAGGATAAAAGAACATTTAAATAAAGCTCTTAAACAGCGTTTAAAATTACTCAAGAGTATGGAAGTACTGCCTACCATTTCAGTCGGCAAAAAAGATCTATTAATGGCCCGTGGAAAAGTTCAAAACCGTATTGCTCGTAGTACTACTCCACCCAAAGAGTGTTTCCGGGCCATTTCATTGATTGCTGCCTCCATAAATGTGCAACATGCGCTAGAACTTTTGGAAACCCAGGGAATTAGTACCTTACAGCATTATTTCATCAGGCTGGGGAAAAAGAATACTAAAGCTGCCAAAGGATTAATTGTGGATGCAGATTTTGCTCCGGCCATGATTCTCACCAAAAAAGCATATGAAATGGGAGTAGAACATCCTAAATTAAATAAACTTATAAAAATTCTTCAAAAGGAACTAAAAAATAAATCAAAGGTAATTGTATTTACCCAATATCGTGATACACTAGAACAGATTTACCAATGTTGCGAAAAAGAAAATATTAATGCTGTTAAATTCTTTGGACAGGGAAAAAGTAATGGTGAGAAGGGTCTCACTCAAAAAGAGCAAAAAAAAATCATTAAATCTTTTAGAATAGGCACCTATGATGTTTTACTATCAACCAGTGTGGCCGAAGAAGGTATTGACATACCTGCAGTAGATCTAGTGGTGCTTTATGAACCTGTTCCTTCAGAAATTAGAATGATACAACGAAGGGGACGTACTGGAAGGAAAAATACTGGTAAAATGAAAGTTCTTATTACCAAAGGGACTAGGGACGAAGGATATTACTGGTCAAGTATTCATAAAGAGAAAAAAATGAAGGAACAATTAGGAGATGCTTCAGCTTTAAGCAATCTAAAAATAAAACCTTTCCATGGAAATTCTGCTTCATTGAGTTCATTGCAAACTGACGAAAATGATAATACTAAAAATAATTCTAAGATCACAAATTTAGAACTAGAAAAAACTGAAGCCTTAGATAATAATGGAAATGATGGAAATATTGAAGATCTTCCTCCTAAAATACCTTTAAAATCCACTCAATCTCTTAAACCGTTAATATATGCTGATTCTAGAGAAGGAAATTCACGTGTTTTAAGAGAATTGACAAAATTAGGTGTGGATATTGAAATTAAAACTATGGCTGTGGCAGATTATCAAATAACAGATGAGGTAGGAATAGAGAGAAAAACTGCCTCCGATTTTATAAGTTCTATTGCAGATAAAAGATTATATAAACAGGCCAAAGAGATGGTGGAAGAATTTAAAAAGCCTGTACTCATATTAGAAGGGGATAACCTTTATTCTGGATTTATGAATCCCAATGCTATTCGGGGAGCTTTATCAGCTATAGCTGTTGATTTTGGAATACCAATAATTCCCACTCGTTCTTCGGATGATACTGCTGCTATGATAAGGCGTATTGCTATTAGGGAACAGGGCCAAAACAGACCACCAGTTCAAGTACGAACAGAAAAAAAACCATTAACATTTTTAGAACAACAACTTTTTATTGTGGAATCCTTACCTAATGTAGGGCCAGTTAATGCCCGTAAACTTCTTGAAGAATTTGGCTCTATAAAAAAAATAATCAATGCCACGGAAGATGATCTTCAGAAAGTAGATGGGATTGGGAAAAAAATTGCAAAAACCATTAAAAAAGTTGTTGAGGGAGAGCTAAAAAGAATCAAAGTTACTGAAGAAAAGAAACTCATTGATTAGATTAAAGTATTGATTCATGATTAAAATGTTTATAATAAATATATTAATTTAACAAGGTGATAATTTGCTTATTTTAATAGATGAAAGAGGGAAGAAATACATACTTAATTTAGAACAGGATTTTCAGAATGATTTAGGAATAATAAAAAAAGAAGATCTTCAAGATTGTATTCCAGGAGATACTCTAGAAACCCATATGGGAAAACATATCAAAGTAGTTAAGGCCGATGTAAATGATTTAATTGAACTCATGCAACGCAGATGTTCTATTTTACTTCCTAAAGATATAGGGATAGTGATTTCATACACTGGTTTAGGCTGTGGAGATCGTGTAGTAGATGCCGGTACTGGTGCCGGGGCCATAGCTCTTCATTTTGCTAATGTAGTAGGAAATGAGGGAAAAGTTTATAGTTATGAAATTAGAGAGGATTTTGCTCAAATAGCTCAGTCCAATATTGACCAATTTCAATTAAAAAATGTTGAAATTAAAAATAAAGATATTAAAGAGGGTATTGATGAGGAAAATGTTGATTTAGTATTTTTAGATCTTCCAAAGCCATATGAATTACTGGAATCAGTATATGAAAGCTTAAAAACAGGTGGTTGGCTGGCAGTATATGCACCATATATAGAACAAGTACAAATTCTTCATAAAATCTCTAAAAAAGTTGGATTTTCTGAAATAAATACTATTGAATGTATTTTAAGAGAAATTGAGGTTAAAGTTAAAGGAACTAGGCCAAAAACTCGTATGGTTGGTCATACAGGCTATTTAAGTTTTTCTAGGAAGTTATAATTAAAATAAATAGAAATAAATATATTTTTTACTAATTTAATTTTTATTTTTGATTCTAATTTAATGTTAATAATAATTATTTATTTATTTTAGTTTATCACAACTAAAATTAAAAAATTGATTTTAGTGAAATAATATGTTACTAAAATAGAAAATAAAAAATAAATATTTGGATTTTTGATTTTACTGTTTTTTACTGTAAATGATTCCAGACAGCGTACTTAGTAATCCTACAATTAATACTCCTATAGGAACTCCTGTTTTTTGCATAGGAAGTGTTTCAGCATTTACATTAGTACTAAAATTTTTAGATGGCTCTTCTACAGATATATGGAGGTTATCAATGAATAAAGCACTGTCTACTACTCCATCATTCTCGTCAGCTACCCAAAAATCCAATTCTATTTCCTTACCAGCCCATTGAGACACATCAAAGGTAACATGGTAAACACCAGGAGTTGTTGTACCAGTTACATAACCATACTTAACATCATTAGGTGTAAAATTACCAAATACTGTGTTTGAGTATGGTATTGTGCTGTTTACATCTACTGCTTTTCCATCAGGCAATAATAGAATATTATAAGTTTGACCAGCGTAGTTTATCACTACTCGAGCCCAGTCCTGGTAAAATAGTTTTTCAGTCCCATTTTCTGCTGTAGCAAATTTCCAGTCAAAACTGAGAGTTTTAGCGCCTTTAGGTAATTTAATTTTAAAAAAAACATTGGCAATATCATAGGAAAAGTTGTTTCGATTACTGTACTGGCCATTAGTACTGGAATTTCCACTCCCCACATACAAAGATCTGCCTGAAGGAGTTCCATTTATTCCAGATGCGTTTCCAGAACTTATAACTACAAAACTAGATCCATTAGTTGGAAAGCCTTGTAAATTCTGAGTATAGACCTGAAATTGAGTATTATTACCACTTTTACTTCCAGCTTCAGTTATGTATTGCTGACTATCAGGAGTAACTATGGCATCCGAAACTTCTTGAGGACTAGATGCAGAACAAGGCCCTAAAAGGAAAAATATTAGGACCAACAAGCCCATTAAATATTTTTTCAAGTATTCACCCCCTAATAATATTATAAATTTTATTTGATAAATTATTTTCAGTATTAATAATAATAAATTTATCGAGCTATACAACCTTATTTAACACCTGAAACATTTTTACATAAATTAATGAATAAAGTATAATAAATAAAATAAATAAAATAAAAAAATAAAAAAATAAATCGTAAATGGAGGGTATAATGTCCTTTTCACTTAAAAATATTATTTCTATTAAAGATTTTAGTAAAGATGACATAAATTTCATTTTAAAGCAGGCTGAAAAGCTAGAACCCGTGGCCCGGTCTCAGGAAATGTCTCAAAATATGGGGGGTAAAATCCTGGGAATGATGTTTTATGAACCATCCACCAGAACTCGATTATCATTTGAAACATCAATGAAAAGATTAGGTGGTGGAGTAATAGGTTTTGCAGAAACTGGGGCTAGTTCTGTCACAAAAGGAGAAAATTTAGCTGATACTGCTCGTATGGTTGCAGAATATGCTGATGCATTAGTAATAAGACATAATTTAGAAGGTGCAGCACGCTATGTTTCAGATATAGTAGATGTTCCTATTATTAATGCAGGAGATGGTGCAGGTCAGCATCCTACACAAACTTTGCTGGATCTTTATACTATGAAAAGAGTTTTTGGGAAAATAAAAGGCCTCAATGTAGCTTTAATTGGCGATTTAAAATATGGGAGAACTGTGCACTCTCTTTCTTATGCTTTAGGAATGTTCGGGGCAAAAATGAGTTTTGTTTCTCCACCCGAACTTAAAATGCCACAAGAAACTCTTCATGATTTGAAAGGGGCTAAAGCAGTAACCAGAGAAACAGATAATATTCATGATGTTTTAGATGAAGTAGATGTATTATATGTTACTAGAATACAAAAAGAAAGATTCCCAGATCCAGAAGAGTATTCAAGAATTAAAGGAGCTTATCTTATCAATTCTGAACTTTTAAATGGAAAAGATTTGATTGTAATGCATCCATTGCCCAGGGTTGATGAAATATCACCTGATGTTGATGATACCAAATATGGAAAATATTTTGAACAGGCATTTTATGGCGTTCCAGTGCGTATGGCCATTTTAAATGCCTTAATAAAGTCATTTTAGTTATATAGTTACATAGTATAATCTAAAATAATTTTAATTTTTATTATATTATGTTATGTTATGAGAATTTAAAATAAAATAATAAATTAGATATTATTAAGAAATAAAATATCTACATTCCCCAAATAGCCTCTTCAAGAACTGCAGTATCACATTGAAGATCAATTATATTAGTTCTTCCTTTTGCACGTCCTCTAGAAACTGTATTGGTTGAAATTAGACCTAACATCTCTAATTCATTTATAAAGTCAAAAATTCTTCTGTAAGAAACCGTGTCTCCACGAGCAATGTCTTTATAAACCTCATAAAGTCTCCCAGAAGTTATTTCTTCTTTTCTTTTAGTTAGATAAAGTATTGACTCCAAAACACGTTGTTGCTGACTTGGTAAAGTCATTATGATGTCAGTGACTTTATTATGTTCAATATAATCTTTTGCTTCCCTTACGTACTCACCAAGAACAAGTTCTGAATCTTTTTCATCAGCCAACTCACCAGATGTTCTTAAAAGATCTAAAGCATATCTAGCATCTCCTTCTTCCTTAGCAGCCAGTGCAGCACACAATGGTATTACATCATCTTTAAGTGATTCTCCATTAAAAGACAAATTAGAACGTTCTTCAAGGATATCTACAAGTTGTTGAGCACCATAGGGTGGGAATACAATTTCTCTATCCCTTAAACTACTTCGAACACGAGGTTTTATAAATTTTTTAAAATCAACATAATTACTAATGGATAATATTGCTACATTATCAGTACGAGTAAGTGTGTAAAGAAGTCCATCACCATCGTTTCTAAGAAGAATATCTATTTCATCCAATACAACTAATAAAATCAAGTCTTTACCAAAAGCATTCTTTTTAAATAAATTTCTAAAAGTATTTATAACTTCAGCTTTGGTCCATCCTCTATAAGGAACATCACGCCCCATTTGTTGACATAAACGAGCAATAACTTGATATTCAGTTGTATAATCAGTGCATCGAATGTATTCTGTTTTAATATTAATATCTTGTTCTTTAGCCGCCTCTTTGAGTTGTTTCATTGCAAATTTAGCTACAGCTGTTTTTCCAGTTCCTGTTTTTCCATAAATAGTAATATCTGGAGGAGTAACTTCTTTTAAGGCCTCTATCCAATATTTAGCTATAGATTTTATCTGGTCTTCCCTATGCGGAAGTTTGTCTGGTAAAAATCTGTGATCTAAAAACTTTTTATCTTGAAAAACTGTTTGTTTATCCCCTAACTCATCAAATATATTCATAAAGATCACACATCCGATATAAAATCTTGAGATTTATTTGTTAATACCCCAATTCTAACAAAGACATGTACAAAAAGACATGTATCTCTTAAAAAAATTTAAATGACCATTTTCTAAGGTCTCCTGAATTAAAATACCAATCACTGTTAGAATTAATAATCAATAATTAAATTCTGAATTGAATTAATAGACTTCCTAAATAGAAATTATTTATAACTCATGTGATGGTAAGTTTCAAGTGTAAAAATATTATTTTAACTATCAAATAAAAGTTTTTATTATGAAAGTTTAAAATTGTATGTTTTTGTGTTTTTAAATATATATTTTATCATGACAGACATCAATTTCAACTGAAAATTGAATTATATAAATTGAAAAAATAAAAAAATATAAAGGCATTATTAATATAATTGAAAAAATTTAAATAAAATAATTTTTAATATTAATAATAACATTTTATGTTTAATTAATATAATTTAAATTAAAAAATATATAAATTTTCTTTTTTCTTAAAAATATTTAATTTATCAATAAATATTTTATTATTTTGATATTATATATCACTAAAAATCAAATTATTTAAATAGTATTAAAACAAACGTTTCAAGAAATTATAAAATAAATTTAAAAAAATAAATAAAATAAAAAAATTTAACATAAGTTTTAAGTGAAAAAATAAATAAAATCTATTTTAAGATCTAAATTAAATATAATAAATTTAAATTATAATATAATATTCAAATATTTTTTAAAAATAAA
>DAWK01000121.1:0-139 GCA_002509745.1 Methanobacteriaceae archaeon UBA349
TGGAGAAAAATTAACTTCAATCATAAAGCATAAATACTCTGTTAAGCATTACTACATATTAATAGAAGATGCAATAAATGATAAATGTAATCTAATTTTAGCTCCAGATGGTATTTCTGGAAATTTAATATTCAGATCC